>DBZJ01000067.1:0-13352 GCA_002311635.1 Syntrophaceae bacterium UBA1163 | reverse complement strand
AGATTCTGGAGAATTTTGCAAAGATTGCTGAAACCCGTTACTCCGTCGGAGAGGGGATACAGCAGGATGTGCTTAAAGCTCACGTGGAAGTTTCCAAGATGGTTGATGATTTGATTATGCTCGGCCAGAGAAAAAGAGCCTTAGAGGCAAAACTGAACGCTCTGCTTAATCGGCCTCCGGAAACGCCGGTAGGTGAACCGGAAGAAGTCATTTTCAAAAAATTTCCGTACACCATTGAAGAACTTCAAAAAATGGCCTTAGAGATGAACCCGAGTCTGCAGGGAATGAAAAAAATGATCGAAGCGAAAGAAAAGGCCTACGCCCTTGCTAAGAGAGAATATTATCCCGACTTTAATTTACGGTTCGCCTATGGCCAGAGGGATAAGCTTATGGGTATGAGACAGGATGATATGCTTACGGGGATGGTGGAGATCAATATTCCTATCTTCTACAAGTCAAAACAAGACCGGAAAGTAGCAGAGACAATGGCTGATATTAAGAGCGCTGAGGCGCAATATCAGGCGATGAAAAATGAAACTCTTTTCATAGTTGCCGATATGGGCTCAATGGCCCAGCGGGTCGAAAGACAAATCGACCTCTATAAAACAGGGATTATTCCCCAGGCAAGCCTTCAGGTGAGCTCGGCCTTAAGTTCGTACCGGGTGAATAAGGCAGATTTCTTGACTCTTCTCGATAGCCAGATGACGCTCTACAAATATGAATTAGAATATCACCTGGCGTTGACGGAATATGAGAAGAATGTGGCAAGCTTAGGAGCCGCTGTTGGAAAGCGTTTCTCGCAGAAGGAGGAAGGAAAATGAAACGAGTGATTTGCCTCATTCTATTGTTGGTTCTCTTCTCGTGGATCTCCGGATGCGGAAAAGGGAAGGAGACTCCGACTCCTAAGGAAGGGATGAGGCATGAGGCGAGAGCCGGTGCAACCGAGCCGACAAAAAAGCCCGGCACAACGGAGATGGAGGAAATGAAGGGAATGACCATGGAGTCCATCCAGAAAGAAGGAAAGGTGCAAGAAGTGGCTCCCGGCACGGTTCAAATCTCTCCGGAGAGGCAGCAACTAATCGGAGTCAAATTCGGGACAGTAGAGATAAGACCCCTTGAGAGGGTCATCCGGACCGTGGGAAGAATCGATTATGATGAAAAACGGATTACCACGGTTTCTCTTAAAGTTGGTGGATGGATTGAGGATCTCTATGTTGATTTCACGGGGAAATATGTCAGGAAAGGGGAGCCTCTTCTCACGATCTATAGTCCGGATTTGGTTTCGACGCAAGAGGAATATTTGCTAGCCCTTGCAGCAAGAAAATCTCTGACGAAGAGTTCATTTCCAGAGGTGGCTGGGAGTGGAGACTCTCTTGCAGATTCTGCCAGGCGACGCCTAAAACTCTGGGATATCAACGATGATCAAATCAAGGCTTTGGAGGAGAGCGGCCAGGCTAAAAAGACCCTCACCCTCTACTCGCCTTTCAGCGGATTTGTTTTGGAAAAGGCCGCCTACAAAGGGATGAATGTGATGCCAGGGGTGGCTTTGTTCAAACTTGCTGATCTCTCGGTCGTCTGGCTGTATGCGGATGTCTACGAATATGAACTGCCTTTTGTGCGTTTAGGAGAGCAGGCCTCGGTCCAGCTCGCTTCTATGCCCGGGGAGACGTTTACCGGGAGAGCGGTCTACATCTATCCTTCCTTGAATCCTGAAACTCGAACCGCGAAGGTAAGGTTTGAACTTCCAAATCCGCACGGAAAATTGAAACCGGAAATGTATGCCAATGTGGAAATTAAGGTTCACCTGGGACAAAAGCTGGCTGTCCCGGAAGGAGCAATCATCGATACCGGTCTTCGACAGGTAGCCATTGTTGACAAGGGCTCTGGGTATTTTGAACCGAGAAAGGTGAAGGTAGGGTCCAAGGTAGAAGGGTATTATGAGGTGATCGAAGGGCTTAAGGCTGGAGAAAGGGTCGTCACAAGCGCTAATTTCCTCATTGACTCCGAATCGAATTTAAAAGAAGCCGTGGGCGGCATGGCAGGTATGCCCGGAATGTAGCATGCAGGACATGGAAAGTAAGTAATAAAAGGATTCAAGTGGTCGACTAAAAAACACCTGAACCCTCGAACCCTTGAGCCCTGGAGGCTATTTACTACTATGATCAACAAGCTGATCGAGTGGTGTGCCCATAACAAATTCATGGTTTTGCTTTTGATCGGAATGGCGGTGTTGTGGGGATTGTATTCGATAAAGAATATTACCCTCGATGCCATTCCTGATCTTTCGGATACCCAGGTGATCATTTACTCGCGATGGGACCGCAGCCCTGACATCATGGAAGATCAGGTCACTTACCCCATCGTCTCAGCACTCCTGGGTGTGCCAAAGGTGAAGGACATTCGGGGTTTCTCCGATTTTGGTTATTCCTATGTCTATATCATTTTTGAGGATGGTACAGACATCTACTGGGCCCGTTCGCGGACGCTTGAATATTTGAGCAACATTCTTCCGCGTTTGCCGCAGGGGGTCAACGTTGAGCTGGCTCGCGACGAAACGGCCATCGGATGGGTGTTTCAGTATGCTCTCGTTGACAAGACAGGTAGGAATGATCTCTCCCAGCTACGTTCTTTTCAAGATTGGCATCTTCGGTATGCGTTGCAGGCTGTGCCGGGGGTGGCTGAGGTGGCACCCATCGGGGGGTTTGTCAAGCAATATCAAGTGAATGTGGACCCCAATAAACTGGTGGCCTACAACATTTCCATTGATCGAGTGATCGACGCAGTGCGGGCAGGGAATAACGATGTGGGCGGTAGATTGGTCGAATTCTCCGGGCTCGAATACATGGTCCGGGGCATTGGTTATATTAAGAAAGTCTCTGATGTGGAGAACATCGTCGTGGGCACCAGCAAGCTTGGCGGCACCCCGATCCTGGTTAAAGATCTTGGGATGGTGACGCTGGGTCCCGATATCCGGCGGGGTGTTGCCGACCTCAATGGCGAGGGTGAGGTTGTAGGCGGTATCGTCATCATGCGTTTTGGAGAGAATGCACTGAAAGTCATTGAGCGAGTCCGTGCAAAACTGGAGGAATTTAAGCCCTCGCTTCCCCCCGGGGTTGAGATTGTTACCACCTATGATCGCGCCGATTTGATCGAGCGGTCGATTGAGACCCTCAAGAGCACCTTAATTGAAGAACTCATTATCGTTAGCATTGTGATCATGATCTTTCTCTGGCACATCCCCTCTGCCCTCGTCCCCATTATCACCATACCTATTACAATCATCCTTGCTTTCATCCCGATGTATTTAATGGGACTGACAGCTAACATTATGAGTCTCGGCGGAATTGCCATCGCCATTGGCGCAATGGTGGATGCGGCCATCGTGGTTGTTGAACAGACGCATAAAAAGCTTGAACGCTGGGATGCTGTAGGACGACCTGGCAATTATAAAGACGTGGTGATTAGCGCTGTCAAGGAAGTAGGCGGACCGAGTTTCTTTGCACTTCTCGTCATCGCTGTCTCCTTTATGCCCGTCTTTACACTTACAGGGCAGGAAGGCCGGTTGTTCAAACCTTTGGCCTTTACGAAGAACTTCTCCATGGCCATTGCAGCCATTTTGGCCATCACACTCGATCCAGCCATACGATTGCTTTTTACGCACATGGATCCGTACAAGTTCCGGCCCAAATTCCTGTGCCGGATTGTCAATGCATTGTTGGTTGGCAAAATCCACAGCGAAGAGAGACATCCGATCAGCAGACCGTTGATGAGAATCTATCATCCTGTCTGCAAGTTTGTATTGAAGTTCAAATGGGCAACTGTGATGGTTGCACTTCTCATCGTCATTGTGACGGTTCCTTTTTACACAAAGCTCGGGTCCGAGTTTATGCCTCCTCTCTACGAGGGGTCACTGCTTTATATGCCTACGACCTTGCCTGGTATCTCGGTTACGGAGTCCCAAAAATTGCTTCAGATTCAGGACAAAGTGTTGAAGACCTTCCCCGAAGTCGACCTTGTCTTTGGCAAGGCAGGTCGTGCAGACACGCCCACTGATCCAGCTCCCTTTTCGATGATGGAGACGGTCATTCTTCTTAAACCTGAAACGGAGTGGCCAAAAGTACCCCAATGGTACTCTTCATGGGCCCCCAAATGGCTGCAAAAAATGCTCCGCCGGTTCTGGCCCGATCACAAAAGTCCAGACGAATTACTTTACGCTCCAGGAGGGTATGATCAAAAAATGCAATTTCCGGGAGCCACGAATATGTGGACGATGCCAATCAAGAACCGGGTTGATATGCTTTCGACCGGCATCAGGTCGCCCGTGGGCATTAAGATCCTGGGGGCAGATTTGCAAAAAATTCAGGACCTCGGTGAACACATCGAAACGGTTCTGAAAGACGTTCCGGGCACCGTGAGCGTGTTTGCCGAACGCACGGCCGGTGGTTACTTTCTCGATTTTACACTCAAGCGGGAGGAACTGGCCCGCTATGGTCTAACCATCGATCAGGCCAATAGCATTGTGATGTCGGCGATAGGGGGCGAAAACGTAACGACCACCATCGAGGGCAGGGAACGTTATCCGGTCAACGTCCGGTATTTCAGAGGTTTTCGGGATGATATAGAAAAGCTCAAGAGGGTTCTTGTTCCTGTCCGGCCAGGTGGTCTAAGTCCAGCAGGAGGCATGGGTGGCGGGATGAGCGGGTCAGGAGGAACGGTAGGCATAGGGGTAGCCCATGTGCCCATTACGGAGATAGCTGAAATTTCAATGAAGACAGGCCCCGGTATGATACGTGACGAAAATGGCCGTCTTTCCGGATATGTAACGATCAACTTTGATACCTCGCAGCGAGATATCGGAGGCTACGTGGCAGATGCCAAAAAAGTGATCCATGAGAAAGTACAACTTCCCCCGGGCTATCAGCTTATCTGGAGCGGACAATTTGAGTTGATGGAGCGTGTCAATCAACGTCTTCTCGTTGTCGTGCCGATCACCATTTTTCTTGTGTTTTTGCTCCTATTTTTCAATACTCGATCAATCACCAAGACAATGATTATTCTCGTGGCTCTCCCATTTTCAGCGGTGGGTGCCATTTGGTTCCTTTACCTCCTCGGCTATCACATCAGTGCTGCTGTCTGGGTGGGTCTGATTGCTTTGATGGGGGTGGATGCAGAGACGGGCATGTTTATGCTCCTTTACCTGGATCTGGCCTACAAGGATGCCCAGCAGAAAGGGAGGATGAGGAACTGGGATGATTTGAAAGAGGCGATTGTTGAGGGGGCGGTAAAACGGCTTCGGCCCAAGGTGATGACGGTGGGCGTTATGTTTATGGGCCTGGTTCCGATCATGTGGTCAGTGGGCAGCGGCGCTGACACCATGAAGCGTATTGCCGCTCCGATGATCGGCGGAATCTTCACATCATTTATTATGGAATTATGTGTCTATCCTGCCATCTACGCCATCTGGAAATGGAACTTTGGGCTGAAGAAACAGTTAGCTCGAACAGGTGCGAGCCCGACATAGTTTAGAGGGCACCCTCACGCCGAGGGAGGGGAGAAAATTTTCCTTCTGCCCTGGTAGGAGAGGCATAAATATCCCCTCTCCCCTGGTGGCGAGAGGGTGGGGTGAGGGGGAGAGATCTAAAGCGATGGAAGCATTTCCCCATTGGATTATAGTTTTAGTCGTTGTCATCGTCCTGACAAAGGTAGGAGGACTCTTGGCCAGGCGATTCGATATACCCACTGTAACCGTTCACCTATTGATCGGCGTAGTTCTCGGTCCGTCCGTGCTCAACCTATCAGGTGCGCCTATCATCTTGGGCACTTGGGGCAGTCCTTCTCCTGGTCCGCTTCATACAGTTTTAAAAATCTTAGCCGAAATCGGCTTGATTCAACTCATGTTTCTTGCCGGTTTGGAAGTGGATTGGAATGATCTAAAGAAGCTATTGAGATCCTCTTTTTCTGTAGGTGCCTGGGGGTTTGCATTGACGGGGGTGAGTGTCGCAATCCTCACGCGATTGTTTGTGGATCGGTGGTCGGAAGCCCTGGCGATAGCCGCGGTCATGGCTGCATCTGGCTTCGGGATTTCAGTCTCTAACTTTAGCGAGATGAAGTTTCTCAGGTCACGGGCTGGAAATGTATTGTTAGGTGCTGCCGCGCTGGGCGGAGCGTTTGCAGTACTCTTGATGATTGCCAGTATGGCCACGAATTACGCAGTGACATTTGGTGTATTTAAAATGGTTATTGCGGTTTCCTGGTTCGTGGGAAAATTGGTGATGTTTTTTGCTGTCGCATACTTTTTGAGCTCTCGTTTTCTGCGACTAAGTGCAAGAACGGGTTTCCAAAAAAGACCTCGCCAAATGCTGATCGGCTATCTTCTCCTGGTTGCCTCGTTGTATGCATGGGCAGCGATGCATTTCGGAAGCTTTGCTGCTGTAGGAGTTGCATCTCTTGGAGGTGCCCTGCTCGGAATGTCAAACCCGGAGGTGAAAGAAAAAATTGCAAAAGGATTTGGATCCCTCCTTGCTTCGATCCCTATTGGAATTCTGTTCATAGTCATCGGAATGGAAGTGAATCTAAGGGCTGCCGAAACTCCCTTCACTTTTTTGCCTGTGCTGCTCGCGGCAGTCATCGGCGCAAAGGTGATTGGATGCTGGGTTGCGACAAATAAGGGATATCAATCCTCCCGTGAGCGTGCAATCATCATGTTTGGAGTTATGCCTCAGGGGGAAATGGGAATCGTGGTTGCGGCCTACCTCCTTTCCCGTGGAGTGTTGACTCCCCCATCTTTTAACGTTGCAATCATAGCGGTGGCCTCGTTGACGATCGTATCGCCAGTTTTGATGAGGATTGCTTTCTCGGGATTCGGAATTCAAACAAGCTGTGCTCAAGTTGCTGGGCCCGGAAGGTCTGATTCTTTCAGACAAAATCCTTGAATTACATATACCAATGATCATATTAATAAATAGAAGTGTTAACCCAACCCCCTGAGAGGGATGGGTGGATGGAGGTGGTCAAGATGAAGAAGCTTCTTATTTTACTGGTTTTATTGATGTTTGCCGCTCCTGCCTACGGTACAACTATTTATAAGTGGGTGGATGAAAAGGGTGTGATTAACTTTACCGATGACTATACCAGAGTCCCTCCTACTTTTCGCGACCGAGTTAAAACAGAAGAATACGGTCAACAAGAAGGAAACGGTGCTCCTGCTCAGAGAACGGTTGCCACGGCTAAGGAAGACGTCAGGACGGATGTTTACGGCCGGGATAAGTCTTGGTGGAGGGGCAAAGTGCGTCCCTGGGAAGACCAGCTGAAAGAGGCGAGTGAAAATTATGAAAAAGCACAGAAGGAATATATGGAGCAGGCAGAAGGATTGAGTCCGTATAACTTCGGGAAGATGAGCTTAACCCAGTATCAGATGCTGTCTTCAAGGCTGGAGATTTTAAGCAAGGAGATGGAGACGTATGAGGGGCAAATGGCCGAGGCCAAAGGCATGTTAGCCAAATTATCCGAGGAGGCAAGAGAGACAGGAGCTGATCCTGCCTGGCTTGATTAGGCCCGCTAAAATTTTTTAAAGGAGGCTCATGCGATGAAGAGAAGGATTTCAGCTGTCGGGGTTTCTGTTCTTTGTCTGCCTACCTTTGTATCGGTATCGCTGGCACAGCATTCACATGGAGGAATGTCCATGGGGACGCCGATGAAGATGGAGACCAAGGAGGTCCTTGTTGAAGGAGTGAAGGTTACTTTTCAGATGATGGCCAATGATGAACATAAGAAAATGCTCAAAGAAATGAAGATGAAAGAGGACATTGAGCCCGGGACGACCCACAATATCACGGTGACGTTGAAAGACGAAAAAAGTCAAAAAGAGATTACCAATGCCCAAATCAATATGAAGGTGGTCGATCCGAAAGGAAAAGATCAAATCAAACCTCTGAAGTATGAAGCGATGATGAAGAGTTATGACGCCTTTTTTAACCTCCCAGAAAAGGGAAAATATCAAGTCATGATCCTGGCAAAGACCGGAGAGAAAAAAATAACCGCTGGTATATATTATGAAGTAAAATAAGTAATCGCCCTTTCTGCCTTTTTATAAAGGGGGAATCATTCTCTCCTCCCTTTATTAAGGGGGGAGCAGGGAGGGATTTAAAAGAGAATTTCTTCACATCAAGGATTGTCATGGAATTAAAAAATCCCAAAGAAGAGTTAGAGCGCATTGACCTTCCTATTACAGGAATGTCTTGCGCCAGTTGCGCGTTAAAGATTGAAAAAGGGCTGGCTGGCGTTGAAGGAGTGTCCAAAGCGACAGTCAACTTTGCCGCGGAGAAAGCCACAGTAGTCTTTCATCCTATCCAGACGGATATCTCGCAATTAATCGACAAGGTCAAAGACCTAGGTTACGGGGCAAGAGTGGAGAAGGTGATTCTTCCAATTCAAGGGATGACCTGCGCTTCCTGCGTAAACAAGGTGGAGAAGGCTCTCAATTCTGTCAAAGGCGTGGTTCACGCAGGCGTTAATTTCGCCACGGAACGCGCGTCGGTTGAATATATACCTGAACAGGTGTCGGTCAGGGAACTTAAGAAGGTTGTCGAAGAAGCAGGTTATCACGTTCTCGAAGTGAAAGAGGAAGACATTGTTGAGAAGGAAAGGCTTGCCAGAGAGGCGGAGCTCTCCAAATTAAAAATGAAGTTTATTGTTGGCGCAATTTTGCTTGCTCCCATTCTCATTCTAATGTACGGCGCCCCGCTTCTGGAGAGATGGATCGGTCTCTCGAAAGAGACTAATTTCTTCCTCCAATTTTTGTTAGCGACTCCTGTCCAATTCTGGTCGGGCTGGCAGTTTTATTTCGGGTTCTGGAAGGCGACGAAACATAAGACCAGCGATATGAACACATTGATCGCTGTGGGGACTTCTGCAGCTTATCTTTATAGTCTCATTGTGACTTTCGTCCCTTACCGGGTCATGGTTAAAGGCCTGATGATGGATGTCTATTTCGATACCTCCGCGGCGATCATCGTCCTCATTCTTCTTGGCAGATTCTTGGAGGCGAGGGCAAAAGGGAAGACTTCAGAGGCGATTAAAAAGTTGATCGGTCTTCAGCCGAAGACTGCCAGAGTCATCCGAAATGGAAACGAAGCGGATATTCCGGTTGAGGAGGTGGCTGTAGGCGAAATGGTCGTGGTCCGTCCCGGCGAGAAAATCCCTGTGGATGGAATCGTCAGGGAGGGTTATTCGTCTGTCGATGAATCCATGGTGACGGGTGAATCCTTGCCCGTTGAGAAGAAGAATGGTGATTCTGTTATTGGCGCGACGATCAATAAGACCGGAACGTTTAAATTTGAAGCGATGAAGGTTGGAAAGGATACGGTCCTGGCCCAGATTGTGCGACTGGTTCAAGAGGCTCAGGGGTCGAAGCCTCCGATTGCCCGGATGGTCGATGTGATTGCAAGCTATTTTGTTCCGGTGGTCATCTCCATCGCGATCGTCACATTCTTTGTCTGGTACTTCTTCGGTCCTCATCCAGCTCTCACCTATGCCTTCCTCAACTTCGTAGCTGTGCTGATCATCGCTTGTCCCTGCGCTCTTGGATTGGCGACTCCGACCTCCATCATGGTGGGGACCGGCAAGGGCGCAGAAAACGGAATTTTGATTCGAGGGGCAGAGGCCCTGGAGACCGCACATCAGTTGAATACCATCGTATTGGATAAGACTGGAACACTGACGAAAGGGGAGCCTTCTGTAACAGATATCGTAGAATCGGGTAGGTTTGGTAAGAAAGAGATCCTAACTCTGGCAGCTTCGGCCGAAAAGGGTTCGGAGCATCCTCTGGGCGAGGCGATTGTGAAAAAGGCAATGGAGGAGAATTTAAATCTTTTGGATCCTAAAGACTTTCAGGCCATTGCGGGGTATGGGATTGAGGCGACGGTCGATTCGAAAAGAGTCCTCTTTGGAAATTTAAGACTGATGGAAGAAAAAAAAGTGAGCGTAAACGGTTTATTCGATAAAGCACTCCAACTTTCCAATGAAGGAAAAACATCCATGTTTTTGGCCGTGGAAGGAGAAGTGGCAGGGATTATTGCCGTAGCAGACACGTTGAAAGAGAATTCAAAGAAGGCCGTAGAAGCGCTTCACCAGATGGGGTTGGAAGTGGTGATGCTTACCGGAGATAACCAGCGAACCGGCAAAGCCATTGCGAATCAGGTCGGGGTCGACCGGGTCTTGGCAGATGTTCTTCCGGAGATGAAGGCCGAAGAGATCAGGCGGCTTCAGTCGGAAGGCAAAAAGGTTGGGATGGTGGGGGACGGTATCAATGATGCCCCTGCCTTGGCACAAGCGGATGTGGGCATTGCGATTGGAACAGGAACCGATGTGGCGATGGAGTCCTCGGATATCACGCTGATCGGTGGCGATTTAGGAGGGGTTGTGACGGCCATTGCCTTGAGTAAGGCGACCATTCGGAATATCAAACAGAACCTGTTTTGGGCTTTTGCTTACAATACGATCCTCATTCCTGTGGCTGCGGGTGTTCTTTTTCCATTTTTCGGCATCCTTCTAAACCCCATCTTCGCCGCGGGGGCGATGGCGATTTCGTCAGTCACAGTAGTTTCAAATGCTCTAAGACTACGGAGGTTTAGACCTCCGATGTTGGCGTGAGCGTCCACATTATTAGAAATCTAAAGGAGGATGTTATGACAAAGTTTTTTAGTGACAACTCATTGTCCATTGGCAACACCCCGATGGTTAGGATTAACAGGATGGCCCAGGGACTTAAAGCCACGATCCTTGGCAAGGTCGAAGGCCGCAACCCCTCCTATTCCGTGAAGTGCAGGATAGGGGCGAATATGATCTGGGCTGCTGAGAAGCAAGGGCTGCTCAAGCCCGGAATGGAGATCATTGAGCCCACCAGCGGAAATACAGGCATTGCGCTGGCCTTTGTGGCCGCTGCAAGGGGGTATAAGCTCAACGTGACCATGCCTGAAACCATGTCGATGGAAAGGCGGAAAGTGCTCGCCGTTTTTGGTACCAGCATCATCCTGACACCAGGGGCCAAAGGAATGAAAGGGGCGATCGAAGAGGCGGAGCGAATTTTGTCTGCGGGTTCTAACTACTATATGCCCCAGCAGTTTAAGAATCCCGCCAATCCAGAGATTCATTTCAAGACGACAGGTCCGGAGATCTGGGAGCAGACAAACGGCAAGATAGATGTCCTTGTTTCAGGAGTGGGCACAGGAGGTACCATCACGGGGGTGTCACGGTATATCAAGGGAGAAAAGAAACGGAAGATAATCAGCGTTGCCGTCGAACCGGCCGAGAGCCCTGTCATTACGCAGCGCCTTGCGGGGGTGGAGCTCAAGCCCGGGCCCCACAAGATCCAGGGGATCGGTGCCGGGTTCATTCCAGAGACTTTGGATTTGTCTGTAGTGGATCGCGTGGAACAGGTGACGAGTGAAGAGGCGATCGAGCATGCAAGACGTCTTGCCCGCGAGGAAGGGATCCTCTCTGGAGTTAGCTCTGGTGCGGCAGTCGCCGTCGCTCTGAGACTTGCAAGAAGCGGGGAGTTTAGCGGAAAGACGATCGTAGCGATCCTTCCCGATTCGGGCGAGCGTTATCTCAGCGGGCCGCTTTTTGAAGGAATTTTTGACGAGGCCGGTCTTCCAAGGATATAGAATAAAATCTCGGCGAACCCCGTCTAAGACAATATTGATTTGATCTAAGAGGAGGAGATTACGATGGAAGAGATGAAGGGATACGCTTTCACCAGGATTTTGAACACCTCTTATGAGGACGCCATCTCAAGGGTCACGGACGCTTTAAAGGAAGAAGGCTTCGGTGTCCTTACCGAGATCGACGTGAAGGAGACCTTAAAGAAGAAGTTAGACGTCGATTTCAGGAAATATGTCATTCTTGGGGCTTGTCATCCCTCGTATGCCTATCGGACCCTTCAGACTGATCTTGATGTGGGGCTCCTTCTGCCATGCAACGTGATCGTCTACGAGAGGGATGACCGAAAAACGTATGTATCCGCCATCAATCCAGTATCCGCTCTGCACGTCATTAAGAACAGAGAGCTGCGGAAAATCGCTGAGGACGTTTCCGAAAAGTTGAAGAGAGTTGTTGACAAAGTCGCTGAAAGCCGATAGGTAAAAGACCTGAGAATCCTTCATCGAGGATGCGTGGAGGCTAAAGCTTTGAGTCGCGCGAAAGGGGGATGCAAGAATGGTTTGTCGTGGAGGACTTGTTTCCAGAAGGTTTTTGATTTCAGCTTTTATTTCCGTCGCTATCTTTTTCAGCGCAGGGCAAGTGTTTTCGGCTGCATTGACTGAAGAGGAGAGAAATAATATTGCTGTCTATGAGAAGATGGCGGACGGGGTTGTCAACGTGACCAGCACTGCCGTCCAGATGGATTTTTTCTTCAACGCCTTTCCAACCCAGGGATCCGGGTCGGGTTCCATCATCAATGCCAAAGGGTATATCTTGACCAACCATCATGTGGTGGCCGATGCCCAAAAATTGGAGGTGACCCTGGCAGATGGATCGAAGTGGCCTGCTAAACTCATTGGCTCAGATCCAGACAATGACCTGGCAGTGATTAAGATTGATGCTCCAGGAGAAAAGCTGAAGGTTATTCCGATGGGGGATTCGAAGAACTTAAGGATCGGGCAAAAAGTGCTTGCCATCGGGAACCCTTTTGGCCTGCAAAGGACGCTGACGACAGGAATCATCAGCTCCCTTGGCCGGACCATCCGGTCCGAAGCTGGGACGCTCATAGAGGATGTGATTCAGACCGATGCCGCCATTAACCCTGGGAACTCCGGAGGTCCTCTCCTCAATTCCGACGGAGAAATCATCGGGATCAATAGTGCCATTCTCAGCCCATCCGGTGGAAGTGTAGGGATTGGTTTTGCCATTCCCGTTAACACGGCAAAACGAGTGGTCCCGGACCTTCTTTCAAAGGGTTATGTAACGTATCCTTGGATTGGTGCAACCATTCAGTCCCTTATTCCCGAGATCGCAAAGCACCGCAAGCTTAAAATAGAACGAGGAGCGACGATTGCGGAAGTGACAAAGGGCGGTCCTGCGGATAAGGCAGGCCTGCAGGGGGGCAATCAGAAGATTCAAGTCGGCAATATGATTGTGCTCGTGGGTGGGGATATCGTGGTGAAGGCGGATCAACACGATGTGAAGACGAATGATGAGTTGATCCATTACATCCGTGAGAAGAAACCAGGAGATACCATTCTCCTTAAAGTCTATCGAAATGGGAACCTCATTGATGTGAAGGTGACTCTCGGAGAAAGACCGAGAAAGAAGTAAACATTCTGGAGGGAGTCGTGGAGAGTGTGCTAAATTTAGTT
>DBZJ01000190.1 GCA_002311635.1 Syntrophaceae bacterium UBA1163 | reverse complement strand
AACTGGTTAGGTGAAAATTACCCGTATCCATCATGCGCCCAGCGGTGGCTTTATGTATTTGTGCTGACCATCCGACTCCCAGGGAAACGCTTTAAGATGCCATGACGGAGGGGCTCGATCTGGTTTTAGATTCACGACACGCCGTTTATGCTAACTTGGGACCAAGTACGATCATTCTACAATAGGTTCGGAACAAAGCAGAACTGGCAACAGTTCTAAGGAGGCGATGCCAATGATTCCAAAGAAAACGAAGCAGAAAAACATGGGTGAATCTATTCCCAAACCGAGGGTACAAGGTATGTTTGAAACAAGTAATTCCTCTCTTGATCAAATTAAAGCCGACCTTGCCAGCCACGATGACAGGACGCGCGAGAAAGCCCGTCACGCCCTTGTGGCGATGGGAAAAGACGCAGTTCAATCGCTGATTGAGGCATTGAAAGATAAAAGATATCTTATGAGGTGGGAGGCAGCCAAAGCCTTGAGTGAGATTGCGGATTCCGGCGCAGCACCTGCTCTTGTGGAGGCTCTGGAGGATGAAGCGTTTGATGTTCGTTGGCTAGCGGCAGTTGCCCTGATTAGAATGAATATTAGGGGATTAAGGTCTTTGTTGCAGGCGCTAATGGACCGCGGAGATTCCACTTTGCTCCGCGAGGGTGCTCATCATGTAATCCACGACCTATCAAAAGGAGAATTGAGAAAATATTTAATGCCCGTACTTGCTGTGCTGGAGGATGTCGAGCCATCAGTGGAGGTCCCCCAGGCGGCCTTCCAGGCCTTAGAGAAGCTGGAAAAAGATATAAAAATTTGAATCTTGAAATTATCGCGTGATGAATCCGCAGGAGAAAGAAATTGTTGCCTTTCATGAGTCTGGAACTAAGGGCGGAGTTAGGGAGGTTGGAACCTGCCGATCTGCATGGCCTGCCATACGAAAATTTTCCCGATGAAAAAAACCACTGAAGAGCTAAAAATGTCGGATCTGAACGCTGGCAAGTTCCAAAATCTCGCCTCAATGCAACATTCAAAATGGTAATCAACGGAACGAATCCAAGGTTTTGATTTGTTTTTCAGATCGAAGCCATCTGGAAAGGGCAGGTCTTGGCAAGCTGTACGTAACAAATTCTGATTTTTCTAGTGGTATTGGCAGGTTATATGCCGTTATCCTATATTTGTTTTTCCCTTCTGTCAAGCACTTGAACAACAACTACTACTAAATCGAAAGAAGTTCAATTGCTTCTCGATCTCCCTTTTGCAGTATCACTTCCATCGCTTTGTAATAATCCCTCTGTACTTTGAGATTCGAAACCCGTGCATAGCGTTGGGTGGTCTTGATCCGGGTGTGTCCCAACAGATCCTGGATGGTGACAAGGTCCGCGTCAGCGTTGAGCAACTGGGTAGCCATGGTATGGCGGAGATGATGACAGGATATTTTTGATCCTGTCTTCCGGGCATAATACTCGATGCGCTTCTGGATTCCTCGAACCGAAATCGGTGTCCCTCGATAGCTTCCTTTACCAACCAAGAACACTTCCTTTGCCTTTGATGAGGATCGACTCTTCAAGTAGCCAAGGAGGGCTCGATGAGCATCATGGCTGATGTAGACGATACGATCTTTGCCTCCCTTACCACGACAGACCAGGATCCGTCTTTGGGCTAAATCGAGATCTTGCAGTCTCAGATGAGCAACCTCTTCCACCCGTAGCCCACAGCGTAGCATCAGCATGAAGATGGCATGATCCCTCAGACCTCTTATCACCTGAAAGAGGCTCATCACTTCTTCGTCTTTTAGATATCGAGGTAGAGGTCTGGCTAGACGTAAGGCATAGCCTTTCTTAACTGGATTGTGCAGGGGTAATCCTTCTTCTCGGCTCATATGGACATAGAACCCTCGGACGCTGTCCAGACGGCAGTTGATCGCCTTGGGTGCCAACCCTTTGGCCAGCAACGAATCGATATAGGCCGAGATCTTCTGAGAAGTCACCTCCTCAACCGGTCCTTCCAGCCACTGTAGAAAGTGTTGCAGCGTATTCGTGTAATTCTTGATCGTATGGGTCGAGTAGTTGCGCCTCTTCAAAAACCGTCGGTACTTCACTAGAACTTCCATCTCGTTCATGACTCTGTCTCCCTTCGATTCGGGCCATGGCCCGGAAGTATTCCTCCTCTCGGGTTTTATCGGTCAGCCGAGCATAACGTCGGGTCTGCTCCACAGTGCTATGGCCCAGCAGTTGCTGCAGACACTCCAGACGCATGCCGGCATTCAAGAGTTCAGTTGCACAGGTGTGTCGCAGACAATGCAAAGAATAGCCTTTATGAGACAAGTTTGCTTTTTGAATATATTTGCCAAACAACATCCGAGCTCTGGTATAGCTCATCGTGATTCGCCCTTGAGCATAGAAAAGCAACGGCTTGTGAGGATCTCGCTTCTGATTCCAGGTCCTCACCGCCTCACAGGCATCTTCACTGAGGTAGACCACTCTCCCCGTCCGATTCTTCTCCCCAACCCAAAGAAGGATCTTCCGCTCGTCTAGATGGACGTCACTGACCCTGGTCTGTAAAAGCTCCCCAATCCTCATCCCGGTCCGCAATAACACCAGGATCATGGCCCGATCGCGGATGTTCTGAGTGACGGAAAGCAGTCGCCTCACATCCAGGGGATCCATCGCTCGCGGTAAAGCATCAGGTACCTTGATACGAATCGGCCGGGCCAGGACATCGGAAGAAACAATTCCCTTTGCGATCAAGTACCGAAGAAATGTCTGAACTTGCCGCAGATTGCCCTTGACCGAGAGCGGTTTTAATCCTCGGTCCTGTTGCGACTCTACAAAGGCTTCCAGGTCTTCTTGGATGAGAGAAGAGAGGTGGGGCCTTCCGCGATTCCGGAGAAAGGATAAAAAATCGTGAATCGTGGTAAAAGCACTTTTTAGAGTATGAACACTGACGTTTCGCCGATGTAGGCTCTGAAAATATTGTTCCACATGCGGCGCACCGGGAAGAGCCTGTTCCTCAATCCTCCGTACAATCCGATTAAAGACTCGCTGCTTCCCAGTGTAATCCCAACAGCCTCCAAAATGCTCTTGCTCCAAGGTCATCTCTGCCTCCTTTCCCCAATACCAAAGAAATTACAGGCAGATAATGACCCTGAACCCTTTCAGAATCAATTACCCTTTTGTTACGTACAGTGGCAAGCATCCGCAGGTAAGGGTGAAATCCTTGTCTCCGGTGGCCTCAACTTACCTGTTTACGTTTCTTACCTTGTTGACACCCGAAAGCCGAGATGCATACTCGCATATCTTCTGGTCTGGTCTATGTTTCTTGACAGACTACTCCCGTTTTTGTATATTTAACCCATCCTGCAGTACGTTCTTATCATTTGACCCTGAGACTAAATCGACAATTATGGGTTATCCATGATAACGATCCTGGAGAAATTAAACGTATGGGTCCGCCCTTAAAAACTTTGTTGGTGAGCCTGTGTTTCAAGCCGTCGAAATAATTTTTCCTTTTTGCAGTGCCTTTGAAAGGGCGGTTAACCATCACTAAGAAGGAGGAGACCGATGAAGAAGCTTGTTTTAATGAGTTGGGTGGTTTGCTTAGCGAGTATGTTGATCTTTTCATCTGCGGGATTCGCCGAGGATGGGGTGATCAAGATCGGAACGATCTTCTCAAGAACAGGCCCTTTGGCCAACCTTGGCTTGGAAAGCTGGCGAGGGGCGGAACTGGCCCGCATCGTCCAGAATCAGCAGGGAGGGATACTCGGGAAACAAATTGTCTTTATCAACGGTGACGCGGTCGATCCTAAGACGGCGGTCAGCGAGGTAGAACGATTGTGCACGGTCGAAAATGTGTCGGTGATCTTGGGCTCTTTTTCAAGCTCCATCAGCCTGGCCGCCAGTGCCAAAGCCGACCAGTACAAGGTGGTTTACTGGGAATTAGGCGCCGTGGGCGATCAAATTACCGAAAGAGGACTGAAACATGTCTTCCGGACCTGCCCTACGGGTTCAGACCTGGGTCGGGATCAGCTCCGCTTTGCAGTGGATGTCTTGGCCCCGAAAATCGCAAAGACCAAATCCACCATTCGTATTGCCAGCATCTATGAAGACTCGGCCTATGGGACGGCCTGCGCCGAAGGGATCCGAGATTTGGCCAAAAAAATCGGGGTAAATCTGGCTCTCGATCAGTCTTACAATTTCAAGGCCAGCGATCTTTCTTCCCTGGTGATGCGGGTGAAGGGGTCTAACCCGGATGTCATCCTTGAGTCCTCTTACGAAAACGACGGGATTCTGTTTTTCAGACAAGCCGAAGAGTTGGGTTTGAAGGTCAGAATGATCGTCGGATCGGGAGGGGGCATGAACCTTCCCGGGTATCAAAAAGCCCTGGGCAGCGCCTTAAACAACAAGGTGTGCAATGTCGGCTACCCGGGATATAACATCAACCCGAATTATGCCAAGGGTATCGACAAACTGGCTGAACTTTACGTCAGGACCTTCGATCTTCAACCGACGGCCGTCTTTTCGGTCGTCAATTATATGGGAACCATGGTCCTATGGGATGTGATTAAAAGAGCCGGCTCAATGGACTCGGAAAAGATCGTCCAGGCGGCAATTAAAACGAATATCCCCGGAGATAAGACGCTTCTCCGCTACGGAATAAAATTCTTTCCTCCTGGAAGCCCAACCATGGGGCAGAATATGCTGGCCCGTTATTTTGTGACCCAGTGGCAAAACGGAGAACTGGTCATCGTCGATCCGCCAGGAGCAGCCTCTCCTGGAAAAAGTCTGATCATTCCCAAATGAACCACTCCCTGGGCTAAAGCCCAGGGTTTCAGGTCTGCTGACATGATCTGGCACAATTACCGACGTTGTTCTCTTATGTATCGCCGCACGACCTCTTCATCAACGTTGCCTACTGTCTCGGCAAAATACCCATCCGGCCAAAAACTATCTCCCCACAAAAACTCTTCAAGCTCCGGATACTCTTTTCTTATCACCCGGC
>DBZJ01000105.1:7520-7766 GCA_002311635.1 Syntrophaceae bacterium UBA1163 | reverse complement strand
ATGCCATAAGGACCACTGCAAGATTTTGGGCTTTCCGCTTCACCATCTTCTCCTATGCTTCAATATTTTCAATAACTCACTATCTTTAAATCAATTTTTTCCCGATCTCAAGAATTATTTAGCAATTTGGCCATTCCTCTGGCACACTTAACATCTTAATAACTCTTTAAGTTTAGTGGATTTTGTCTTTAAGAGGCGTAGAGGAAAAACGATTATCTCCTAGGTGCAAAGTCAAGAGAGTCGAGG
>DBZJ01000105.1:6353-7404 GCA_002311635.1 Syntrophaceae bacterium UBA1163 | reverse complement strand
CCTATTCGTGGTTCCCCCCTCAGGTGAGAACGCAATTAATTAATCCGGGGTTATAGGATGGAGGTCGATGCGTACTAACTTGCCACTAGACGCCCTTCCGCTAATCTTCCCATATAACTCAAAAATTAATCATTGGAGAGGAAATATCAAGAATAGATCTCTCCCGGATCAAATCCGGCAACTGAGTTTGTTAATCATGCCCCCTGCTGGGAAACAATGGAAAATCTTCCGGGAGAGAAATGACGATATGATCCGGAGAGCTTGAATTTTCGGGGATTATATAAGTTTCCAATCATAGCAGTAACGTTGAACTCATATAATGTTGAAGAGAAGGTAAAAAACGTTCTGGCTAAGGTAATTTCGGAGCAGCTCATTCAAGCGTATGATAGTTGATTGGCGCCCCTTTAACTCAAAAGGTCAAATAAGAAGTGCTTATCCCATAGAGCAATACCACGATCTTTACTAAAGGAAATTCCGTCAGTAGTGAAGCCGCTAGGGCAAACCAATACACCTCTGGTTCCCGGTGATTGTCTTGGTAGTACCCCATTCAGTTCACGAACAACATCCACTCCCACCGGATAGGCGTGATTCTTACATTGTACATAAAGAATCGAATCTAAGCCCATTTCATCATATCGTCGAGCGATTAAATCTATACCACCATCTCTGGTCGGGGGGGTTGCTTCCACTTCCCATCCTTTGTTTTCTAAGAGCTTCTTGACATACTCTTCGAACTCTATACCGCTCATTTCTGTGAAGTTTGTTGGAAATCTTTCTGCACGCCGAGGGGTTTTTGCATGCTCAGGTGGCTTTAAACCGAACAGCCCAAAAAGCTCTTCGCTGGATAGAAAGGACTTTAAATCTATGGATACATCGTCGACCAGTTCGTCAAATAGAAGTTGCTTTTCTCGAAGAATATTGTCGATCCTTTCTTCTATGGTACCTTCGAGAACGTATCGATATACATGGACGGGAAAAGTTTGACCAAGACGATGAGCTCGGTCCTCAGCCTGCCGCTCAACTGCAGGATTCCACCAGCGGTCGAAGTGAA
>DBZJ01000105.1:5528-6289 GCA_002311635.1 Syntrophaceae bacterium UBA1163 | reverse complement strand
ATTCCACCAGCGGTCGAAGTGAAAAACATAAGATGCATCTTGCAAATTTAAACCCTGTCCCCCGGCGCGTAGTGAAAGTATCAAAACCTTATGTGATTTTTTTTCCTTAAATTCTCTAATCGTAGCATCCTTTTCAGAAGAGGAAAGGTCGCCCGTATAAAGTAACGGCCGTAGCGATTGGAGTCTGGTGGCAATTGCCCGGGCGCCATATTGCTCGTCAGTGAACTGTGAAAATATTAGAGCGCGATGTCCTTCAGATTCGAGAGTTCGCATGCGCTCATTGACATCTTGAAGTTTAGCAGACTGTCCAGTCGCAGGACAGAAATTGCAAATTTGCTTCAATTTCAAGATTAACTCTAAGACGTTTTCTATGCGGACAGTTTCACCGCGTTCCTGCAGTTGGATGATGCCTTCCTTTTCGGCTCTTTCATAGCTTTGAAGCTGAGAATCATCAAGTGGAAGCAAAACTTGGCTAATAGTTTTAGGGGGAAGATTGGGAAGCACATCGGCCTTCTTACGACGAAGTTGAAGTCCTTGGTGTCTTTCACGGAGATCTGGGCCAGGGATAAGTCTAAGGGGAGCCTCACTTTCTTTGAGGGGTCCAACAAATTCAAGGATTGAAGCCAGGTCATCCACTTTGTTTTCAAGAGGAGTTCCGGTCAGGACCCAGGCGCGCCGTCGGTAGATTTGCTTGCACTTTCTGCTGACTTCCACATCCCTGTTCTTAATCTTTTGAGCCTCATCGAGGATAACCACGTCCC
>DBZJ01000105.1:0-5465 GCA_002311635.1 Syntrophaceae bacterium UBA1163 | reverse complement strand
AACCACGTCCCAAGTGCGACGGCGGGGTGGTGACTGAGGATTTTCTGTGAAGTCGGCGCGCAAAGTTTCATAACTGGTAATGTATATATGAGCTGGGGTAATCTACTGCCAGGCACGATCTGCTACTGGTCCATGGACTGTGGAAATCCGTAGCTCAGGAGCCCAAAAACGTAACTCACGCCGCCATTGACTGATAAGACCAGCCGGGACAATTATTAAACTTGCCTCGATTAGACGCTGAAGGGTTAGAATCCTCAGGGCGCCAATTGCTTGGACGGTTTTTCCCAATCCCATGTCATCGGCAAGAAGCAGGGCTTCATGGGACAGCAGGGCTTTAATCCCTTCCATTTGGTATTCAAACAATGGTCGCGGCCACTCCAAAGGGCCGGTAACAGAAAGCAGAAGGTCAGTGGGAGGTTGCAGCAAATAGGCCAGTCGCTTGGCAAGGGGAAGCTTTGGTTCGAGATCCTGAGTCGCTTCCTTGCTCAAATCTCGGCGCTCGCCAATCTGCCTTAAGGAAGTAGGCGCAACAATTGCCTCCTCTCTCAACAAGAATCCGGCCAGAGCGACGGTCCCTCTTTCATCATCCGTTGATATAGATTCACCTTCCCATAGATTTATGGCGCACTCTATGTGTGGTCCTAAGGCCAGGCAATTTGCCCCGCCAAGGCGCTTAATTTCAGAGACCCCCAAAGTTTGCGGGGCAAAAACTTTTTGGGCAGGAATGGTCAAGCCCCTGGCGGAATCTTCCTTCATCTGCATTTGTCGGCGAAAAATACCCAACCACCGAGCACGCGGTACACGATCAGCATTGGTTTCTTTCCACCAGTCGGCTGTTTCTCTCATTTTACCTCGCCAACCTCTAAGCCAAAGACCTCTTTCAAGCCTATGGTTGCCCGACTGAAGGGCTCGGTCAGTAGTCCCCGGTGAGTCAATTCGTAGAGAAGCTTGGACTCTATCGATTCTTCGGATGGTTTGCCGGGATACCAAAATAGATGCATCGCTTCGTCAGATTCTGCGGTGTCCGTAATCTCGTCACCCGAGTAAGAGACTGCTTTGATGGCTGGAGCAATACGGCAAACTGGTATCGCAACATGGATGTCCTGGCAGAAAAGTTCGCTGCCTACCTCTTCAGCCAGACAAAGTATCAAGCTGGGCGTTCTGGGACAAAGAGTTAGTAGCGAGGCTGTGAGTTTTCTAGCGGCATGCCGGCGAATGTCATCTTGCCGCCAAAGAAAGGTGTGGGGGGTTTCAATCCGGTTGTAGGTAAACTCGATAGGCTCCCCCCGGACATTGATCAAGAATAGTGCGCCGAGAAAACCAGAACCTGTGGGTAATGGCTCGATCTTTAGATATCCGGCTGCGCCCAATTCCTCCAATTCGTCTGCATCTCGATAGGGGATGGGCATTTGTTACTCCTCCATTGCTCCCTCAGGGGAAACTTCAAGGTCCTTATCTTCTTCATAACCTGGTTTAAAGTCCTCTGTTTCGATTCTTGGTTTATAATCTGGATATTTGCGCTTAAGATCCCATTCGGTAATCCAGCCTTTCACATAATGACGCATGGTGGTAGTGCTTGTTTTTTCCACCCCCGATACGTCCGGTGGGCTCCAGTCGTATGCACCAGCATAGATAGGTTTGATTTTGGTATAAACAGTTTGGAGCAACGAATTGTCAAGAAATAACAGCGGGATTGCTTCTCGTTCAATAACTCGCATGCCTCGTTCGGCCTGAGTGGCCAAAAGAAGGTCATCCTCTGCCGCCCCCGCCATTAACTTCGCCGGGACCCTCTCTAAGTCGTTTCTGCCCTCCAGTACTTCGCGAGTAAAATCATCGGTGATTGAACACACTGACGAAACCCCAATAGATTCCCATCCTTCAAGTCTTCCCATCCATCTGGCCAGTTGCACATATGACCTCCCACGTTGCTTTTGGGAATAACGCCCAATCAGTTCTAATTCATCGATAAAGAGTATCCATCCCTCATATCCTGACGCAATCATGAGACGTGTCGCAAACTTAAATCGTTGCAGGGCAAGCTCCTTTAAAGTAATCTTACATATACTATAAGTTACACCTTCTTTACATTGTTTAAGCCATTTTTTTATTTCGCTAATATTTATTTTATCACCTGACCAGAAACGAATAATTCGATTTATAATTTCTGCATCATAAGGCATATTTTCAAATATGAAAAGGGTGGCGGCGAATAATTGATTTAAATCTTGACTACGATTTACCCACTGATAAAAATTAGCATAAGCCTGACCCTTTGTATTCATCTTAGTTGTTATTTCAGTAAGAGCATCTCCAATTCTATCTGGCACAACAGCAGCTTCGGCAGCAGAACGAAAGAACTTGACAGGATCATAAAATGGAGTTTCTTTACTAATGACTACTTTGCTACATACAAAATTTTCTTTTAAAGCTATTTGTGATAGAAATTCAAGTAAATGTGACTTACCTACACCAAAACCACCTTTCACCAATATTCCGCGAGGTTGCGAATTGTCAATTATGCTCTGCTTAATAGCCTGCAATTGTTCTCTAAATTTACTCTCGATTTCTGGCTGTGTACCACCCAATGCCAGAACTGCATCACGATTAGGGACCCCGGCACGTAACGCTTCAATGGCCCTGCGATTTCTTATTTGCTCAATCGTATTCATTAAAATCTCCAGCTATACTGTAGTGTCAAGAACATGACGAGACGCTAACTAGAGGAGCAAACGGATTGTCACGATCTATGTCATGTACTTCATCCCATATTCGCATTTTAAGAGCCGGGTAACGTGCCACCCCGCGTTTTTCATCCTTTACGAACCCAGGAGGAACAATTACTGTGATAAGACAATTCTCCAGGCTGTCAGATTCATCAATAAACTGTCTAAGCACTTCATAGCCATCAAGTACGGCAGGAATGGTATAGTAGAAAGTGCTATCAGTAGGCTTGATAGTCTCCATATATCGGGAAATATCCATGCATAACACAAGACCATTTATACCCACTATATTCAACCAACGGGCTAATGATAAGAACATATGGCGGGAATTGTGTCTCCCCACCTTTTGAAAGATCTGAGCTTCTTTAAGGGACGAAATCGTCTTTAAATCCCCCTTCAGCCAATCTTTGATGGATAAACATAAAAAGCTTTTGGCAGTTTGTGGCTCGAGTTCACCCAAGCATAAATGGATCATAGCGATTCTGAACTCTTGGCTCATCTTGAAATCTTTATAAATTCGGTTTTGAAGCCATCTATTAATATCCCTTCTAAAAAATATTTCCTTAACTTCATTTATAATGGCTAAAGTTTGCAGATTAAACTCACTGCGGTTTTCAGAAACTTCATATCCGTTTTCTTTGATTAAGTTTTTAACAAATTTGTATGCACAATCCTCCCAGTTCACTTGACGAGCAACTTCATGAAATAGTTTATCGATCATATGAGTTTTGGTTGTTGCCGAGTCCAATAAAACGAATAAACATCCCTCTTTTTGAGCAGCATCACGTATTTTTTGCCAACAACGATGGTGTTGCTGATCATGCATGGGTATGAGGAACTTAACTGCCGCTCCACCCTTACTGATAAATTCTTGTAAATATTCCGTAATAATAATATCTAACCATTCTTGGAAATCAATGGACATGGCGGAAGACTCCTATAGACGTTTAAAGGAAATCCCGTAATATTTCTTTTCTTGGCCATCCTCATTTATAACCCTAATGCTTTTTTGTAAGCTTTTCCCACCTGTACTTGGGACAACAAGATTCAAGACAAATCCTTGGTTTGTGTTGGCAATGCCGCTCTTGTCAAGCAAGTAAATATCTCGGGCAAATTCTTCTTTAGTGTATTCCTTGGACTGCCCTGGCAAAAGTGTAAGCAACTGGTAAATATCAAGAAGTTTT
This sequence comes from Syntrophaceae bacterium UBA1163, assembly GCA_002311635.1. Lineage (GTDB taxonomy): Bacteria > Desulfobacterota > BSN033 > BSN033 > UBA1163 > UBA1163. Next base: position 1,558 of record DBZJ01000105.1, on the reverse strand, counting down.
ACGATCTTTCCAGTAGCCATGGCTTCTTCACTATGGCGAGAAAGGATCATGGAATAAGCTGTAAATAGGCATTCCAAAAAAGCCTGTGACTTAAACTTTGCAGGCTTGTTTTGTAATTCTCTGAGGTGCTTGGCTAGGATAGAGGGACGAAGTCGTCTCTCGACCATCTTGTCAATCTGGATGGCACGTTCCTGAGCTTTAATGCGGATGAGATAAGGGTAGCAATAAATCATCTCATGTTGTTTGAAAATCTTTACTCCGGCTTGTCTTGCAGCCTCTACGAGTTCCGACTGAAAGCCCCCACCCGAAAAATAAGTTTCCTCATCAAAGTCCCAGCTTTCCTTGGCATTGATAAACTGTTGCCTCAGGGCAGCGATGGCCTGCTCCGTAACTTCAATCATTCTCGGGAGTTCTCGTAAATTCCCTTTTTTAGCTGCATCTCGAAACTTCTTGACAGAGGACACCACTTTATTCGCAGTCGTCAGGGTTGCTTCAGCGTCTGCCTCAGTCCTGGCGAGAGATTGCTCCAAGCTGGCAGAATGTTGGGTCTCCATACAGCCTCCCAATTCATAATATATATTTTATGCTCCTGAGCAGTCCTTGTAAGTTCGTCAAGTATAAGGACACATTAGCACAATTAAGAAGAAATTAGCAAAAAATAATCGAAACAGAGATCCGGCTCCTTTCTGCGGACACATGACGCACTATCTTGCCACTATAAGCCCTTCCGCTAATCTTCCCATATCACATATTGAAAAGCCTTTGCAAATGTAATTCGGGTTGGCAACTTTCTTGAAAAATTGGGAAATCTCAGGGGCGATCATATTGACCCGGGGAGAGGGAGTCCTGACCGTGGTTTCCGGATTCAGATCAAGGCTATAGGTGCGGGACCGGACGGTGTTGACGCCAGAAGCAGGAGGCACACTGAATCAGCACGGTATCTCCGTCGCCTTCTCATAGCCGGCCTCAGCCGCCGGGACTTGCAATTAAAAAACGCACCCTCAAACCGACCGCGCCATGGCCTGCGGCGCGGAGCTGGGCCACCAGCTCTTCCTGCAAACCAAACCCACGGTGATCAGTGGCGATTCCCACCTGCTTGGACAATCCAAAAGTCATCAGGAGGCCTCCTTGAGCTTCCGGTAGCGTTGGATCAGGGTGTTCGTTGAACTATCATGGCCGAGCCGGGGCTCCTCCCGGCTCTCCAGTTCCGGGATAATGCGCTGGGCCAGAGCCTTGCCTATCTCGACGCCCCACTGGTCGAAAGAGTTGATGCTCCAGATGGTCCCCTGGGTGAAGACGCTGTGCTCGTAAAGGGCCACGAGTTTGCCCAGCGTTTCCGGGGTAAGGCGCTCGGCGAGGATCGTGTTGGAGGGGCGGTTGCCCTGGAAGACCCGGTGGGGCACGAGCCAATCCGGCGTGCCCTCGGCTTTTACTTGCTCGGCCGTCTTGCCGAAAGCCAGCGCTTCACTCTGGGCAAAGACATTGGCCAGGAGGATGTCATGGTGCCGGCCCAGGGGGTTAAGCGGCTGGCCGAAGGCGATGAAGTCACAGGGGATAA
>DBZJ01000136.1 GCA_002311635.1 Syntrophaceae bacterium UBA1163 | reverse complement strand
TATTTATGACGCACTACACTAGTGTAGTGCGTCAAAAGTCCCTTTACTCTGGTTGTCATTCCGGACTTGATCCGGAATCCAGTCTTCTCAACTGGATTTTCGCTTTTGCCTTCACAACCCGGACCATCTCTTCCACGATCTCTGCCACAGAGCGATGGGTGGAATCGATGAACACGGCATCGTTTGCCTTCTTGAGAGGGGAATGGCTCCGATGCATATCACTATGGTCCCTTTGTGCCAAGTCTTCCTGTGTTTCCTTCAAATTCACGTTTACCCCCTTTTGGACCATTTCATGATATCTTCTTCTCGCCCTTTCATCGTTCTCAGCATCCAAATAGAATTTTACATCGGCGTCAGGAAAAACCACCGTCCCGATATCCCTCCCCTCCAGGATGACGCCCCCCTCCTTTCCTATCTCCCTCTGCATCCGGACCAGAGCTTCTCTCACTCCTTTTTGTCTCGAGATGTAAGAGGCAAGGCGGCTGATTTCAGGGGTGCGGATGGCTTCTGTAATTTCTTCTCCATCACAAAAAATGTGGGTTTGTTCCCCTTCTCTAACGAAGGTGATGTAAAGGGATTCGGCCAACTGGCTAAGCGCGGATTCATTCTCCGGAGAGATGCTTTTTTCTTTCGCCCTCAGCGCAACAGTCCGGTACATCGCTCCCGTGTCAGTATAAAGGTAGCCCAATCGTTTGCTTAACGCCTTCGCCACTGTACTCTTTCCGGCGCCCGAAGGGCCGTCGATCGCGATAGTCAACCTTTTTTTGTTGGATACCTTCCTCATTTCGATATCCACTCCTCCTTTTTCCAACCGCGTTTATTCTATCAAGAAAGGGTTTTCAAAGAAGGGGGAGAAAAGGGATTTTGTATGAAAGGCAATCCAAAGCCTTCTGCGACAGCCTGATAGACGACCTTCCCGTCAATCAGATTAAGCCCTTTCCTCAATGCCGCATTCTCCTCCATAGCCTTTCCATAACCTTTATCTGCAATCTCAAGGACGTAAGGAAATGTCGCATTCGTGAGGGCGAACGTGGAAGTCCTTGGAAAGCCGCCCGGGATATTGGTCACACAATAGTGGACAATTCCTTCTTCGACGTACGTGGGATTCTCATGAGTGGTGGGTCGTGTGGTTTCGAAACAGCCGCCCTGATCCACAGAGATGTCGACCACCGCAGAACCAGGGCGCATCCTTTTGAGCATCTGGCGAGTCACCAGCTTGGGTGCATGGGCGCCCGGGATTAGGACCGCCCCGATGACAAGGTCGGCACCTGCAATTTCTTCCCCAATCGTCATTCGATTGGAAATGAAAGTGGCAATATGCCCTTGTGTGATGTCATGGATATAACTTAGCCTCTCCGGATGAATATCAAGGATGCTCACACGAGCGCCAATCCCTAAAGCAACCTTGCAGGCGTTGGTGCCCACCACCCCTGCTCCAAGAATAACCACTTTGGCCGGAGGAACGCCCGACGCCCCGCACAGGAGAACACCTCTTCCTCCGTGCCTCGCTTCTAAGCACATCCCCCCTGCAAGAACTGAGGCCCTTCCCGCAATCTCGCTCATGGGTCGAAGTAGGGGGAGGGATCCATCTTGACCCTGAACCGTTTCATACCCAATTCCAACGATCCGGCGTTCCATCAATTTTAGGGTAAGTTCCCGATTCGCAGCCAGATGAAGATAGGTAAAGAGGATTTGACCGGGTCTCATCAGTGGAAACTCTGGCTCCAAGGGCTCCTTGACTTTCACCACTATTTCGCCCTCGTTCCAGACATCCCTCGCCTTTTCGACGAGTGTTGCTCCAGCTTCCTTATATTCCCTGTCGGAGAAACCGCTGCCTTCCCCCGCCCTTCTTTCCACAAGCACGCGATGGCCGTGGGCAACTAAGGCATCTACGCCTTGTGGGGTCATGCCCACCCTTTTCTCACCCTCTTTAATCTCCCTCGGCACTCCGATGATCATAGTATGCCTCCAATCCAAGACGCTACCCGTCCTCAGCAGAGACTGTATGGCAATGTCATTGCGAGGAAGTGAAACGACCGAAGCAATCTCCCAGGGTTTTGAAAATAGAGAGATTGCCACGCTCTCTTCGTTCGCTCGCAATGACAAAAAAGCATTGCAACACAGCCTTTCGGCGCAGAGAGAATTCTGGGAGTTACGTTGATCTCAACTTAAATCAATATATCCAAATTGAAGAATTGTCAACGAAAACACAGTACCAAAATTTTTTCAATCGTCACCTTCACATTTATCTCTTCCCAAATTGGCGGCAAATATGCTATTAGGATTAATCTATGTCGAAGCGGAGGTAAAAGATGCAGGGGAGAAGATTCGATGCTGAAAAACTGGATAAAGAATCTCTCGAAAGGTTATCCGAGCTGGCGAGGCTGGCAAGAGGCGATATTTTGAAAATGACCACCCTTGCCGGATCAGGACATCCCGGTGGGTCCATGTCATCCATTGATTTCTATCTGGTCCTCTACTCCTATGCCAATGTCGATCCTCGTTCTCCCTCCGACCCAAACAGGGACAGGATTGTAATCAGCCATGGCCACACCTCTCCGGGAGTATACGCAGCTTTGGGCCGTGTGGGTTTTTCCCCAATCGAGGCGGCCATTGCTACTTTTCGTAAAGCAGGGAGTCCTTTTGAGGGGCATGTCGAGAAAGGGATCCCCGGGGTCGAGTGGAATACCGGCAATCTGGGACAGGGATTGTCAGCGGGTTGTGGATTCGCTTTAGGGGCAAAGATCTTAAAAAAAGAATTTCATGTGTTTGTCGCCATGGGTTGCGGAGAACAGCAGAAAGGCCAAATTTCCGAGGCCCGCCGTTTCGCTGTCAAATATGGTCTCGATAACCTGACTGCGATCATCGATTTCAACTGTAGACAGATCAGCGGAGTCACTCAAGAGATCATGCCCCAGGATATCGTGAGAAATTTCGAATCGGACGGATGGCGGGTGATGGAGATAGACGGCCATCAATTTCAGGAGATCTATACCTCATTCCGTCAAGCAGCCCTTTCTAAACATCCGACGCTCATCCTGGCCCACACCACAATGGGAAAAGGGGTTTCTTTCATGGAAGGGAAGGAGGAGTTTCACGGAAAGGCCCTCACCCTCGAAGAATGTAAGAGGGCCATCCGGGAATTGGGAGTCGAGGATGATCTGGATCGATATAGGCGCATTCAGGATTGGGGAACTCCTTCTTTTGCAGGAAGAAAATATCTGGTGCCCTCTCCCTCTATCCAAATCGGGAGTCCGAAAAATTATGAAAAAGATCGGAAACTGGACAACCGGTCGGCCTTCGGAAATGCCTTGGTCGATATCGCCAAAACCAGCGTTCAAGCGGACTCCCCCCTTCCCATGGCGGTCTTCGATTGTGATTTGGCCTCCTCCGTCAAAACGGCAGCATTCGCTAAACAATTTCCCGAGCATTTCTTCCAGGGAGGAATCCAGGAGCATAATACGGCCACTATCGCCGGGGCTATCTCCACTCTTGGTCTTCTCTCTTTCTTTGCAGATTTTGGAGTCTTCGGCGTGGATGAGACGTATAATCAACACCGTCTCAACGATATCAACGAGACAAACCTCAAACTCATCTGCACCCATAACGGCCTCGATGTGGGCGAAGATGGGAAAACGCACCAATGTATCGACTACGTCGGGGTGATGCAAAATCTCTTTGGATATAAGATGATCATCCCTGCTGACCCTAACCAAACCGATCGTGTGACTCGATACGTTGCAAAGGCCCATGGAAATTTCGTTGTCATCATGGGGAGGTCTTCTATTCCAATCCTCCTCACCGAGAAAGGGACGCCTCTGTTTGGCCACCCTTATGAATTTCGGTATGGTCATGCCGATCTGCTGCGGGACGGAAAGGATGCGGCTATCCTCACAATGGGAGGGATGGTTCACAAGGCCATCCAAGCCTGGCAAAAATTAAGAGAAAAAGGAGCGGCGGTGCAAGTCCTCAACATCTCCTGTTCAAGCGATTTAGATAGTGAAGCCATCCTCAAAGCGGCTAAGACGGGAATCCTCATCACCTATGAAGACCATCATATTCAGACCGGTCTGGGTAGTCTCATCGCCAACTTCATCGCAGAGCGCGGCCTGAGGGTACGTTTTCGAAAGCTCGGAATCAAGCAATACGGCAGTTCCGGCAAGCCGGACGAGCTTTATCGGTCGCAGGGGTTAGATGTGGAAAGCCTTGTCCAGGCAGTCATGGAAGAGGTTAACAAATAAGCACCAAATCCCAAAGACCAAGCACCAAATAATGACCAAAGTTTCAATGGCCGAAATACATAGACAAGTTTTGCGGAAAGAGGTTTTGAATTTGAAATTTGGTGATTGGTTATTATTTGTAATTTGGGATTTGATAACTGGAATCTTATGAATTTGGATATTCTTATTTTCGATATGGATGGCGTTCTCATTGATGTCTCAAAGTCTTATCGCAAAACCATCCAGCGGACCATCCAGATTTACCTGGAGAGCTGCCTCGGATTTAAAAAAAGAGGCCGAAGGGGTCGGATCACGGACGAGGAAATCTCCCTCTTCAAAACGGCAGGGGGCTTCAATAATGACTGGGATTTGACCTCCGGACTCCTCCTCTATCTCCTCTCCCTCTCAGGCATTCTTCCTCTTCCGAAACGGAAGAGATTCTCTTCCATTCCGGAGGTTGTTTCTTATCTCACGACAAAAGCTTCCCGGATCCGTCAGAAGACAACCACCCCGTTAAAGAGGAAGGACCTCCTTTTCTTTCTAAGAAAGATCAAATCAAATGGAGGAGGGTTAAAGGGGATTCGCCGGATTTTAGGAGCTTCTTGGGAGGGGTGGCTTTATGGGGTGGGAGATCCCGGCCGAGAAAATTTGCTAAAACGTATCTTTCAAGAGATCTACTTGGGGAGGATGTTTGCTCATCAGTATCATCTACGCCCCATCTTTTATAAAGGCGAAGGACTCTATCTGCAAGAAAGGCCGTTGATCCACCGAAAAATTTTATCAGCCCTCCGGAAAAGGGCGCGGATGGGCATTGCCAGTGGCCGGCCAAGATTTGAAGCAGAACTCGCGCTCAGACGGTTTCGCCTTCATCCTTATTTTGATAGTATGGTGACGCTGAATGAATGTGAGGCAGAGGAAAACCATATCTTCCGTTCAACAGGAAAGAAGATAGGATGCTCAAAACCTCACCCTTACTCCATCTTAAGGGTAGTTCAAGAGATCGGTATTCCAAACCCTCACTGCGCTTACGTCGGAGATGTTGTGGACGACATGCTGGCCGTCCGAGCTGCGAAAAAATATTTGCAAATACTCGCCATTGGATTTCTGAGCAGCCATCGGCACAAGAAAATCGAGAGAGAATCTTTGATAAAGGCCGGGGCGGACATGGTGTTTGAAAACCCCGAGCAACTTCTCGGCCTCGTTTCATAGTTTGCATTAACCTCAGCAGGTCATTGCGAGGAGTGCTTGCGGTAGGCAGGCAACGACGAAGCAATCTCAAAGCGAGATTGCCACGCCCTGCGGGCTCGCAATGACAACTTTTTGTGGTTCCTAATGCAAACTATTTCATGTTCTCAGTTGTAACCCGGTAAAGGAGGGGTAAGATGGTATTCGGTTTTAAAAAGAGAAAACTATTCGGCCAAGATGGAAACCGGTTCTTCGAGATCCTTTCTCGTCAAGCTTCCAAGGCCCTGGAGGGTCTGGAGGCCCTTTGGAATTTTGCACAGAATGGAACAAAGGAGAATGCCAATCTCGTGCGAAATGTCGAACACGAGGCGGATGATCTGAGAAGAATTCTGATTGAGGAACTGGACCAGACATTTGTCACCCCTCTGGACCGTGAGGATATTTATGCCCTCTCACGGGCCATCGATGATGTCGTAGACTATGCCAAAACCACCGTAGATGAGATGGAGATTTACGGAGTCAAGGGAGACGAACATATAAGAGAGATGGTTGATATCCTTCGGAAGTCAGCGAGGGAGTTAAACGATGCGGTCAAAATCCTGAAAGACTACCCGAAGATCGCCTTAGCCCATGCCGTTAAGGCGAAATCTTACGAGAACCAGATGGAGGAAGCTTATCATCTGGCGTTAGCCGACCTTTTCAAGGGAACGGACACGGTTTATATGCTCAAGATGCGTGAGATTTACCGCCATCTCAGCAATGCCGCCGATCGAGGAGATGAGGCCGCCAATATCATCTCCAGCGTTGTCATGAAACAGACGTAATCAAAGTTTTGAGTTCAGGGTTCAGAGTTTCAAATCTAAACTACTCTCGCCTTGAGGGCGAGGGGTTTGACATAACACATTGACTTGAAGTCGATCTTACCTGTTCTCATCCTTTTTGACCGTCATTCCTGCGCAGGCAGGAATCCAGTTTGTTTCTTCAGTCTCCTGGATTCCCGTTTTCACGGGAATGACGAGCTTAACGCTACATCCTTCAGATGCCCATGGTGGCCTCATTCAAATTCAATGAGGGTATTTCATAAAGGTTGACCCACCATTTCCCAGAGTCTGCGCTTCGCCCCTCATTGCCCATCTCCTCAATGAGGGAGACGGGAAAGATGAGAGGAAAGCTAATCATCGAACTTACCCGCGACTCCCTTATCGCTTCCAAGGTGGGCAGCCCTATCTGTAATTTTGCTTTCGGTCCATTCCGCAGGGTCTTCCATTCGTCTGACTTTGGGACCAAGATTATAAGAGCCCTTCTTTAAAATGGCCTCGATCGCGAGGGGAGCGGTATCCTGGGAATTGAAAACCTCTGTCATCATTTTGTAAGCGAAGTCCTCCACTTCCTTTACCATCCGGTCTCTGATCTCCTTTGGCTGGGCAAGCAGCTTGTTCTCAAATGGGAGGTTAAGATTTTTATAGTCCCCCTTTTTCCAGCCCTTCGATTGGGCATAAGCCACCATCTCACCCCACATCTCCTCCAGGACTCCTTCTCCTTTCACTTTGCTGAAATTCCCATCTCCGTCCAGAATAGCATTTCCATAATCGTTCACCTGAACACCCCACGAGATCATCTGCAGGGCCGTGGCGACATTGGCTTTTGTGGTATGGGTCTTGGCAGCAATTTCGCGAAGCCTTTCGGAGCTGTTCCCCGAGGTTCCGTGCTGGGCCCCGGAGACCTTGTATTTTTCTAAGGCTTTGTGAATATCTGCGGTCAATTGGACCTGGATCCCGGAATCCTTCTCTTCGATCCCGTGGGTCGTCCCGTTGTTCAGAGCGATCCAATCCGGGAAGATACTTTGGGCATTGAGCCCCTGGATGAGAAACAGGGCCTCTTCGACCGTGGAAAGCCCTTCTTCTCCCTTGATCTCACCTACTTCCGTTTCAAGCCCAGCCCATTTAGGGATATAGGGATGGATGGCAATATTGGCTAAAAGGTTTTTGTCATCCGGAAGATGAGAGGCATCGATGGCAACTGAGGTCATTCCTGCATCAAAAAAGCTTGGAATCTCCACCTTGGCCGCCTCAAGGTCCTTTTCATCTCTAATCCCATAGTGGTCGGCATGGACGGCCACCGGGATGGTAATTCCGAGCTGGTTGCAGAGGGTATCGACCAGCATGGCAATATTCCAGTAGTTCACCGCACAGTAGGCTTTTCTGCCTCCTTCCGACTTTGCGATTTCGATAATGACAGGGGCATTGGCTCGCTGCGCGGCCAGAAGAGGTCCTTGGATGACAAATTGGTTTCGGCCGTTTGCAGCCATCGTGATCGCTTTTCCCTTGGCGATCATGGCCCGGTCTATTACTTTTCCGCTCACGATCAGGGCATTTGAATTGGGGAAGAGCTTCTTGATATTGGGTGGCCGTCCTATCTCAAGAGCTTTCTTAAAACCGGCCGGGAGAGTTTTTCTTTTTGCCATGGCATCCTCCTTTTATGGTGACTCGTGCTGGTAACTCGTGTTCGTGATTCGTAATTCGCTTCCTCACTTCATAAATCGAAGGTTGGGGTATTAATCTATTCTTAACCTCAGCCTTAGCCTTAACCTTTGTTCTTTAGGACCTGGGCAATATCTTCTACCAACTTCTTGGAACCTACGTAGAGGGCCGTCCGCTGGTGAAGTTTTTCCGGGTGAACATCGAGAATCGGGACCCCCGCTTCGTTGACGGCCGTCCCGCCCGCTTCGCGGCACATAAAGGCCACCACGGATGCCTCGTACATCAGGCGCAGTTTGCCCTCGGGACGGTTCTTCTTCGGATTCGGGTGATTGACAATCGCCGGATACATGAACATGCCTCCGTTCGCCAAAATCCTGTGAAAATCTCCGGCCAACGCACCCAGGTACCGGAAAGCATATTTGTTCTCGTTTCCAGCGATCCACTTCTGAACCCATTCGGCGTAGGTGTGGCGGTTGGATGCATTGAACGACAATTCCCAGCTCTTGCTGTCCTCCGGGAGAACCATCCGGGTTGGCCTGACGAAAGCCATCGTCTCATCGATGTGGAACCGCCATGTGCCCGCATCCTTGAGCCCGAGGGTGAATGTCCCGGTTGGAATCACGAACATGCCGGCAGCGATATAATCCTTCCCCGCTCTCAGGTGGCCGTCCTCAGGCCCTTCCAAGTTACGCTTGGCGATCCCGAAGAGAAAGCCGACCGGCAGTCCGTGTGGGATGTTGGATGATCCATCCAGAGGGTCAAAATAGACAAAATAACGTCCCCCATCAGGATTCATCGGGATAATCTCTTCCGATTCCTCACTGATCGCATGAATCACCCGCTCCGAGGTCTTCAAATAATGGATGGTGATCTCCTGGGCAATTTGATCCATACGCATAACATCCTCACCCTGGACGTTGATGTCCCCTGCCAACCCCAGGTTTCCCTTTAGGGCGCCCGTCAGATAGTAGTACTGGATATGCTTTGCGGCACTGATCATTGCGTCCATGAGGATCAGGAAGTGGTATGTGCGGTTATGTCTCTCCTGGTGCTGGAGAAGAAAATTCATGAAGGTCTGCTCGAGCCGGATCATGGCATCTCCTTTCCGTTTTATATCAACATCTCGGAGGATTTCGCTCCGCAATTTGCACTCTGCAATCTGCATTGAGGAGAAACGAATTCACCACGGAGCGAGTGGGCATAACCCTTGGTAATTCGGATACGAACCAATTTCCCCACCAAATTTAAATCGCCTTCAACATTGACAATCTTATTGGACCGAGTCCTTCCGGTCACGTCCCGGTCGCTCTGCTTACTCCGGCCTTCCACTAAGATCTCCTCAACGCTCCCGACGAGGTCTTGATTCCTTTGAAGGGTAATCTCCCTTTGGATTTCCTGAAGGATGAAGAGCCGATCCTGTTTCACTTTTTCTTCAACCCTGTCCTCAAATTCGGCAGCTCGGGTCCCCTTTCTGGGTGAGTACTTAAACGAAAAAAGATCATCAAATCGAACCTTCTCTATCAAATCGAGAGTCTGTCTAAAATCCTCGTCTTCTTCTCCCGGAAATCCAACCATCACGTCGGCGGTCAATGCAATCGAAGGGCATGTCTCCTTCAGACGGTCTATTTTTTCAAGATACGATTCTCTCGCATATCCCCGATGCATCGCCTCTAAAATCTTATTCGATCCCGATTGAAAAGGAAGATGGATATGCTCGCAGAGTTTGGAAAGTCTCGAATAAGCTTGTATCAGCTCTGCGGACAAGTCCCTTGGATGGGAAGTGGTAAACCGGATCCGCTCGATACCTTCGATTTCATTGATTTGACGGAGAAGTTCTGGAAACGCTAACTCTCCCTTTAACCCCTTCCCGTAGCCATTTACGTTCTGACCGAGAAGGTAAACTTCTTTTATGCCCCCTTCAGCCAGGGCCTTCACTTCTTCAATAATCTCGTGGCTCGGCCGGCTTTGCTCCCTTCCCCTCACATAAGGGACAATGCAAAAAGAACAGAAATGGTCGCAACCCTGCATGATGGTCACATAGGACTTGATTTCGTCAAGAGGCCTCCGGCGAGAAATTGCCTCCAAGTATTTCCCATTCTTATCAAACCCCGTTTCACAAACCCTCTTGCCGGAAACTTCTATCGTTTGCAATAATTGCGGAAGCAGGGGGATGGCCTGGGTTCCGATGACCATGTCCAGATAGGGTATCCGCTCTATGAGCCGTTCACCTTCCTGTTGAGCTACGCATCCAGCCACTCCGATAATGGTCCCGTTCTCCTCCTTTAATTTTTTGAATCTTCCCAAAGCGCTATAAACTTTATGCTCTGGTTTCTCCCGCACGCTGCACGTATTGATGAGGATGAAGTCAGCTTCTTTCGGCTCTTTCGTCTCAGAGTAGGAGATTCCCTCTAAGAGCCGAAGCATTCGCTCCGTGTCATGTTCGTTCATTTGACAGCCGTAGGTCTCGATATAAACCCGCCTCTTCAAAGCCTCCACCTTATTGACATAACCTCATAAGCCTTACGTCGCCCTTTCCCACGAGGCTGTGTCACAATTATCGTTTTGTCACCCTGAATTCATTTCAGGGTCTCGTAATTCCTTGATTTTGTTAGATGCTGAAATCGTTAGATCCTGAATTAAATTCAGGACCTGGTTCAGCATGACGTCTGTTACCTTTACCCCATTACGACGCAGCCTCTTGAGAGGACGGGCTGAGGGACCGGAACTTAAAGTCTCCACTTCTTTAATCGCCCGATGGATGGATAGTGCGTCAGATCAAGGTGGAGGGGTGTGATAGAGATATAAGCATTGGACACCGCCTCAAAATCCGTATTCTTTCTCTTGTCAAAGACAAGCTGTCCACCTCCGATCCAATAGTACTTTTTCCCCCTTGGATCCATCTTTTCTACGACCGCACTTCCGTTGTGAACCCATCTTCCCTGTTGCGTGATCTTATAGGATTTGATCTTCTTTTCGCCCAGGTTGGGAACGTTGATATTAAGAAGCGTATCCTTTGAAAGCCCCTTCTTGAGAATATATCGTGCTACCCTCACGGCAAACCGGGCGGCCACATCGAACTTGAAATGACTCCTTGAGACCAGGGAGATAGCGAACGAAGGAACACCGAGCAGCGTGGCTTCAAAGGCAGCCGAAACCGTTCCAGAATAGGTAATGTCATCTCCTAAATTCCCTCCCTTGTTGATACCCGAAACGACCAACCGGGGTCGCCCAGGAAGGATGGCATTGATTCCCAAGTGTACGCAATCGGCTGGGGTTCCATCCACGGCATAAAACTTTTTCTTGATCTTTTCTACTCGAAGGGGACGGTGAAGGGTCAGGGAATGCGCAATGGCACTCTTCTCCCTGTCCGGGGCGACGACAAAGACATCTCCAATCTCTTGAAGTGCCTTTGCCAAGACGATAATGCCTTTCGAATGGATGCCATCATCATTGGTAACCAGAATCATCAATCGGTCATCCATGATTCCTTGGACACGCGTTTGTGGCTTGTCGAAGCGATCCGCTTTAAACTCCCTTATATTCAAGAAGTTAAGAAATCATCAAACTTTTGACCGTTCGCGCCCGACAAGTCGAATTGATTCGTTAGGATATCAGATAAGGATTAAAAAATCAAGAAGAGCGGGGGTACCCAAATCCCGATTTAGGAAACTGTCTCTGCGAGTGAAACGAAGCAGTCTCGCCTTCTTCAAAGAGATTGCCACGCACCTTTCAGGTGCTCGCAATGACATGCCGACAAAAGCGTTTCCTTTTCTAAATTGGGATTTGTGGGGGATCCCTAACTACGCCCTAAAGTCAAGATTCATCCCGGCTAAGGAGAGGAAAGATTCTTTAGAAATTTCTTCAGCTTGCTCATGTCCTCTGTGGAAATTTCAACAAACCTCACCCCGGTCCGATAATCTCCCCAATCCTTTTCAAGGTGAATATCTGTCCAGACCGCCTCTACAAGGGTTTCAACAGCGTGGAGCTCAGAGCCCATAGCAAAGAAAAGCTTCAATCTCAAACGCTTACCAATATCGATCTGCTCTGGAAGGCGGAGAAGCAGCCCTCCTTCACTGGCATCCATCGCACGGCCATTGTCGACGGATAGGTCAGTTTGACCATACTCAACGGGCAGATCAACACTAAACCTGGGGTGCTTTCTTTTCTCAAAATTAACAGTCCCGTATCGGGGTTTGATTTCCCTTTTTTCTTCCGTCATTGATACTTTTCCATATTTCTATTGTTCCACTTGTAAAACTCTGGGATTCATCATGTCTCTATTACCGGATTTAAAGGCTATCATAACCCTCTTTCAAACTCAAGAGAAATTAAAAGTCTCAAATTAAAAGTTCCCATTTCACGGTTCAAAAAAAGCAAAAGGGGCGACAATTGCGTTCGCCCCTTTTCCTTTAGAGAACCCCATCCGATCGGCGGGGTTTTCAGGTGTGATTTTAATAAGCTATAGTTATTGTGTCGCTACCTTGATACCGGCGAATGTATATTTATGTCCGTTATCGCTGACCAAGTTGAATGTAAATTTTCCGGTCGAGGGATTGAGTGTCCCCAAAAAGTATCCCGTCTCGCTGTTTCCACCGATAGTGAGGTTATCATAAAATCCGTATACATTTTTGCTCGGAGTGAAGAAGAAATATCCTTCGATCGAGACAGGTGTGTTCCCATCTGAAAGGGTCCCGGACCCGGAGACGTCAAAGATGTTCGCATAGACCACACTATTTGAATCCTCATAAGGCTCGATCGTTAATGGATTGCTGGGACTTATAGTGCCTTTTGCACTCCCTGAAATCTGAACACTCCAATCCTGCTCAGGCGTGGTCAGATTGCTAAGCCATACCCCCGACATACTAAACACAGCCACAGGCGGACTGCTTGAGTCTTTCAATGTCAACGTCATCGTCGTCGCATTTGAGTTCGGGGTACCTGTAATGTTCCCGCTTACCAATACGTTTCCAGATTCGAAGTCAGTCAGTGTATAGGGTCCGCCGATTGACCCATTCGCACCAAGAGTGTAAGTCCCTTGGATTTTAAACATCCCTTTAATAAGCGAAATTCCCCAACCATCAAAGGTACTCTCATCCGCATTAAAGAAGAGAGTTGCTCCTCCTTTGTCTGGCCCGGAGATCGTAAACGCCCAACCATTGTCCAATATCTTGAAACCTTTGTCATTCGTATCCCAACACTGCCAAGTTCCAGTTGTCAGCATATTGCCGATATAAATCGAGGTCCAGGCCATATGGCTTTTCGGTACGAGCGAACCCGATGCAGGAGGAGTGGGAGGCATTGCAGGAATGGTCCAATTATAAGAAGAACTTGTGCTTGAGTTCGCCGGCTGGCTTGTTATCAGATGCCATGCTCCGGCACACCAATAATATAAGTAAATGGTCCCGGTCGTGTCTAAATCATTTGAATTCCATGTAATCGGATGCTCTGCGCCAACGACCCAGGTCTCGCCCCCGTTGGGTGAAGTAACATGAATGAAAGGCTTCAGTTGAATCGTTACAGTAGCTGCGCTTGAAGTTGCCGTTGCATTTGCATCGACTGTACTTTGAGCCGTCACTGTTACGTTGTAAGTGTCTTCATTAATCCAGAAGTGGGACTGAGTCGCAGGACCCCAGTCAGAAGTTATCCCATCCCCCCAACTATATTGATATACAACAGGATTACGGAGGTTTGAGGTGCTCTTCGTTGAGAAGGTATAAGATGTACCCGTAAACCCATTCGTGACGTTTTTTGGAGTTGTAGGAGTTGATACCTCCTCCGGAATTTCCGTAAAATTAGCAACCTCGTTCATCGGCCCATTCATAGCCAAAGACATGGGGGAACTTTTTCCTGAAACATTACCCGACCAATTAGAAAATGTGGCGCCGAAATTAGCCTTGGCTGAGACCGAAACGCTCTTGCCGCTATTATACCACGTGGTACCTGCCGGCGTAACAGTGCCTCCGGTAGATGGATTGACTGAAGTAGTGAGGCTGTATTGGGTAGTAAAATAAGCCGTGTAAGTCGTGGTGGTAGATGGAACAGTGATTGTTCGGGTCTGGGATGTCGACCCATTATCCCATTTCGTAAAAATATATCGAACTCCTGAAGTTGGACTCTGAGGTGAGGTGGCTACAAGGGTATGTTGCGTACCCACCGTCCAGGTAGTGGGCGTGTATGGGGTTGAATAAGATATTCCATCCACCGTAACCTGAGGCCCCAGTGATGGATTGCTCGCCACAGTACAGGTTATGGGAGTTACATTATATGAAAAAGATGCTGTTGCACTGGGCGCGCTCTCATTTCCATCCGAGTCTACCGCCGTCGCATAGAAGGACAGCGTCCCAACCCCAGAGACGCTAACCGAGAACGGGTATGGTGACGCCGTGGTTCCGCTAGTCTTGGAAATGGGCGACGTGTTGATCTGCACCCTCGGTGTCACATCCGTCCGATAGAGGTTGAACGAAGCCAAATCTTTCAAAGCCGTGCCATCCGAGTTCGTGGTCGGAGCCGTCCAAGTTGCGTCGAGGTTGAGAGTCGCACCCCATGCGGATTGAGATAAGATTGAGAAGCACACAAAAAATAGGAGCGCGAGAAAGACTTGTAACCTATAGTTCTTAATGGAAACGAGCATTCTTTCCATAAAATATCCTCACTTTTAACAACACTTTATTCCATTTTACACGAATTTATCCTATTTACTTGCACTGATAAAACTATATGTTTTTCATTTCCAAAAAGAGCGCAGAAATAATTTATCACCTGCTCGCATTTTATTCCTCTTATTCCTCTTTCTTAAAGAAAAGTCAAATTAAAAGTTTTTAATATTTACAATTTTTATTGTTTCTGAACAGTTAGGTTTTTCGGCGCAGATGGTGGAACCGTATTTAAATTGTAAGGATAAGATGCTGGTGCACTGTCCACACTCTCATTACTGTTTGTATCTACAGCAGTTATTACGAATGTTAAAGTGCCGGCAGATTGATCGGCGACGGTGACTGAGAAATTATAAGAGGAGCTCGGGGCTTGAATGGTGCTGATCAGCGTCCTCGTTCCATCCGTTCGATAGAGCTTATAAGAAGCCAAATCGGTCAAAGGCGTGCCATCCGAGTTGGTCGTCGGAGGAGTCCAGGTAGCCTTGAGGTTGAGTGCCGCACCCAATGCCGATCCGCAAACCGCCATAACGATCATTGAAGCGATGACAACCCTTTTCATATGCTATCCCTCCTTCTCTTGATTTATAAAAATGGTCGCAAAGCGCACTCAACAACGGGGGGTAGCAATAAGAATGCCATAGAGTGACTACCAATTTTTGGCTTCCGTCAAGAGAAATGGGGTTAATTAGAATTAAACAGGGAAAAGGATGGCTTGTTTTTTGTCACTCCATCTTGGTACAATTTTGCAAGTCACTAACAATGTTGTGATAAAAAATTAATCGCGGAACAAGGATGCAGTGCTATTCTTAGTCGAAATTTAAAAAGCGGCTCCAAAAATGGCGGTAGATTTTGAGTTTCCGAGGGAAAGAAAACCCGCGGAGAAAGGAGCCCGTATGGAGTGTTTAGGAGTACGACGTTGATCCCCCGATGTCAGTGCTATAAAAAAGAGAATGCGGTAAGTTACAAAGGAATCCATAATTAAAAAGACATAATTGTTGTAAAAATCTCCCCTAACCCCTCTTTTCCAAAGAGGGGAAATTCCTCCCTTTTGTAAAGGGAGGGTAGGAGGGATTTGGGCTTCAACGTCCATACAATTATGGACTGATTAGTATTTACCGAAGTCGATGGAAGCTTCGATGAGGAGAAAGCTTCAGGAGGCTTACCAGGAGCCTGCGGCTGAACAAAAAACAAAAGGGGACGACAGCTTACGTTCGCCCCTTTTCCATTAAAAAAGACCCCCCCCTCACCCATCCCTCTCCCCGCAGGGGAGAGGGGAAGGTGAGGCGGCCTATCGTCGAGAAATTAAATGCGTTTGCATAAAGTTATGGTGCCACTACCTTAACACCAGCGAATGTATATTTATGTCCGTTGCCGTTGGTGCTCGTGGTTGTCAAGTTGAATGTGAATTTTCCCGTTGAGAGATTGAGTGTCCCCGAAATGGTTCCTGTTTCCTCGGGGTTGCTCCCGATAGTGAGTTGATCAAAAAATCCATATACAGTTTTGAGTGGAGTGAAGAAGAAATATCCAGTGATCGAGATAGGCGTGATCGCATCTGGGAGGAACCCGGACCCGCTGACGTCAAAGACGTTCGCATAGGGCTCATTGTTGAGATCTTTATAAGTCTCAATCTTTAGCGGATTACTGGGACTAATAGTGCCCTTTGCACTCCCTGAGATCTGAACACTCCAATTCTCAGGCATGGTCAGATCGCTAAGCCATACCCCCGACATACTAAACACAGCCACAGGCGGACTGCTCGAGTCTTTCAATGTCAATGTCATCGTCGTCGCATTAGGGTTCATAGTCCCTGTGGTAATGTTCCCGCTTACCAATACGTCTCCAGATTCGAAGTCAGTGAGTGTATAGGGGCCGCTGATTGAACCATTCGCACCAACAGTGTAACTTCCCTGGATTTTGAACATCCCCCGCTTAAGCGAAATTCCATAACCATCAAAGCTACCATCCGTATTAAAGAAGAGAGTTGCTCCTCCTTTGTCTGCACCGGAAATCGTAAACGCCCACCCGTTATCCAGTATCTTAAAATTCTTGTCATTCGTATCCCAACACAGCCAAGTTCCATTGGTCTGCATATCGCCGATATAGATCGCAGTCCACGCCATATGGCTTTTCGGAACGGTCGGACCCGATGCAGGAGAAGTGGGAGGCAGATCAGGAATGATCCAATTATAAGAAGAACTGGTGCCTGTAGAAGGACCTATGCTCGGGGTATCAATGGAGTTTGTTATCGGATACCATTTTCCGGCATACCAATAATATAAGTAAATCGTGTCGGTTGAGCCCAAGTACTTTGAATTCCATGTAATCGGATGCGTCGTACCAACGACCCAGGTCTCACCGCCGTTGGGTGAGGTCACATGTATGAAAGGTTTATCCGTAGGGGAAACTACAAGGGCGCCGGACCAAACGGAAACCAAATCGTGATTCAACGTGGAACGGGCTCTGGCTCTGACACTATAAGTACTACCACTCAGCCACATTTTAGATTGCGAAGCAGAGCCATAGGGAGAAGGATCCGTACCATCACCCCAGTCGAACTGGTACTCGACCGGATCCCCAGTCTTTACAGAGGACCCACCCGTAGCATACTTATAAGCGGTCCCCGTTGTCACTGTCTTGGGACCCGTTGGAGTTTTCGGGGTAGTGATGGTCGCGTCGTATGTGAAGGTGACAGTGACGGTCGCAGTTGCATTGAGTTGTCCAAAGGTGCAGGTGGCTGATGTTGTGCCATTGCCTGTCTCTGAGCCTCCTGCTGTCGCGCACGTTCCATTCCACGAAGCCGTCGAACCCGTTTTCGCTGTCTTTGTTGCTGTCGCTGTTAACACCACCTTCGTCCCATAACTCAACAGTGTGGTTGTCCCTGTGCTGTTGGCAGGATAATTGTAATTGATCCCCCCCGGGCTCGATGAAACGCTTCCTATCCCATCCCCACTCAAATCCACATTTGCCGTCACAGTATACTGGTTCAGGCCAAATGCGACAGTGACGGTCTTATTTCCATCCAAACTTCCAAAGGTGCAGCTGGCTGATGTTGTACCATCACCCGCCTCTGCACCTCCTGCTGTCGTGCACGTATTTCCCCATGAAGCCGCCGAACCCACACCCGTCGTTGCTGTCAACACCACCGACGTCCCATAATTCAACGATGTGGTCGTCCCTGTCTTGGTGGTAGGATAGCTGTAACTGATTCCCCCCACACTTGATGAAACGCTTCCTGTACCATTCCCAGTCACATCCGCATTGGCTGTCACCTGGAACTGGTTGATCCCAAAGGTCGCACTCACCGCGCAGGCTCCCGTAATGGCTGGTGTCGTGTAGGTGTATGTGCTGATTGAATTAGAAGTGTTCGTATACCCCGACCCACCGCAGGTGTCGGTGATGGTTGCCACATGATAGTTCGCACTCGCATTGAATTTGAACGCCGCCGTTGC
>DBZJ01000133.1 GCA_002311635.1 Syntrophaceae bacterium UBA1163 | reverse complement strand
ATTGGAAATGCGGTTTTAAGGGCCGCGCGTGAGGCCAAAGTTAAACTTCTGGAGCGTGCGGCCAAAACATTAAATGTACCCATCGGTGAGCTAGAGGTTAAAAATAAGCGTGTTTGTATTAAGGCAAATCCTGAAATGGGAGTTTCTATAGCTGAAGTGGTTTACGAAGCGACGTACAATTTTACCGGAACATGTGAAGCTATGATAGGTAAAGGCTCTTTTGTACCTAACTCCATTTCCCCGACCACCGCGGCGTGCTTTGCTGAAACAGAAGTGAATATTGAAACGGGAGAGGTAAGCATAATAAGAATAGTGGCTGCTGTTGATTGTGGTAGAGCAATAAATCCAACTAATGTGGAGGGACAAATCGAGGGCGGAATAGTACAGGCCATAGGCTTTGCTTTAACAGAGAATAATGTTGTGGACAAAAAAACTGGTATCCCAATGAGCAGGGACTTCGAAGATTATAAGATATTATCGGCTCTTGATGTTCCGGATATCGAGGTAATTCTGGTTGAGAGGCCAGACCCGGCAGGCCCATTTGGGGCTAAAGGGGTCGGTGAAGCCGGTTTCATAGCCGTAGCCCCGGCTATAGCTAATGCTGTTTATAATGCGGTTGGGGTTCGAATAAATGACTTGCCGATGACACCTGACAAAATTCTTAAAGCTCTCAAGGACAAACGGGGCCAAGAAGCGATACAAGTTTAATTTTAGGAATTATGAGAAGGAGTTTTCACAATTACCAAGGAGGACTGAAAATGGAACGCTTGAGATTATCGTCTCTAATTTTGGGCTTACTGGTGTTGTGTTCTTTATTTTTCTCTTCTTTTTCGTTCGGGCAGACGCGTCCCGTTGAGCTCACTTTTTCGGGCCTGAGCCCTACCACTCACGCAAATTGTTTAATGAATAACGAATGGGCAAAGGAGATCGAGAAGAGGACAAACGGCAGGGTCAAGATCACGGTTTTTTGTGGTGGGACATTAACCTCCCCAGATAAGATTTATACTGGTGTGGTGAGAGGAATTTCAGACGCTGGGTACTCAGCTATGGGTTACTCCAGAGGAAAATTTCCTCTGACGGAGGTAATCGATCTACCTTTGGGTTACAAAAATGGGAGGGCAGCAACAAAGTTGATCAATGAATATTATCGGCGATTTAAGCCTAAAGAATTTGATGAGGTAAAAGTTATGTATTTTCATGCACATGGACCTGGGGTTCTCCATACGAAGGTGCCTGTGAGAAGACTTGAGGATTTAAAAGGGCTTAAGATTCGGTGCACCGGCTTGTCCGCAAAAGTGGTAGCAGCCCTTGGAGGAACCCCTGTGGCCATGCCGGTAAGTGAGGCTTATGATGCCTTAAGTAGAGGAGTAGTAGAAGGGACGATGCTCCCGCGTGAAACGCTCGAGGGTTATAGATTAGGAGAGGTGGTCAAATATACAACTGAAAATTTTGGTTCTGCTTATACTACCGGTTTCTTTACAGTTATGAACAAGGATAAGTGGAATGCTTTGCCCTCGGATATTCAGAAGATAATTGAAGGAATCAACGAAGAGTGGATTGACAAAACGGGAAGAATGTGGGACGAGATCGACAAAGCAGGAAGAGAATATATCCTAAAGAGGGGAAACCAGATCATATCGCTTTCAAAGGAAGAAGACGAGAGATGGGCAAAGGCGGTTAGACCTCTTCTTGACGACTACTTGAAGGATATGAAGGGAAAGGGTCTCCCAGGGGACGACGCTTTGAAATTCTGTCTAAAGCAACTGAAGAAACTGCAGTAAGCTATTGTAAGCTATTGACTGATGAAGAGTAAGTGGGGAACAGATTTTCCCTTACTCTTCATCAGTAGAATCGGATATAGAGAGGGGTGAACCGTGGCCGGACTACTGAGTAAGGTAGAAAGAATAAGTCAATTCTTTAGTTCCATTTCATGGATAAGCCTCACATGCCTTATGCTTCTAACTATTGTCGATGTGATTTTGAGATCCTTCAGGAGACCCATAGTCGGCACATACGAGTTGGTAACTTTCTTAGGAGCCGTGGTAATAGGCTTTGCTATGCCTTTGACTTCTTGGATGAGGGGTCATATTTTTGTAGATTTCGTAATTCTGAAACTTTCTAAAACGGTAAGGGATATTTTCAACATAGCTACGAGAGGTCTGGTGATATTCTTCTTCCTTATGCTTGGGTGGAATATGTTCAAATATGCATGGTATTTCCAGAAATCAGGAGAAGTTTCCATGACCTTAAAGGTGCCCTTCTACCCTGTTGCCTATGGATTAGCGGTCTGCTGTTTTATCCAGTGCTTAGTATTGTTCTGTGATGTCATGAAAATATTTAAAGGGGAATACGATGCATGATGTCCTAGTTGGCGGTATAGCTCTGGTCATGGTACTATTAATGTTCCTGACAGGCATCGAATTAGGGTTCGCTATGGCACTGGTGGGTTTTTTGGGTTTCTGCTATCTTAAATCTTTCAATGCGGGTCTGAATCTTCTGGCAACGGATATATTCGATGCATTCGCTTCGTACGGCTTTACGGTCATTCCCTTGTTTGTCCTGATGGGTCAGGTTGCGTTCAATGCAGGGATAGCGAGGCGGTTGTACGATGCTTCTTATAAATTCATTGGCCACATTCCTGGGGGGCTAGCCATGGCTACCGTAGTCGGAGCCACTGCCTTCAAGGCAATTTGCGGTTCGTCACCAGCGACAGTCGCCACTTTTGCCAGCGTGGCGGTCCCCGAGATGGAGCGGCATAATTATAGCAAAAAACTATCCACCGGGATCGTGGCTTCAGTCGGGACTTTAGGTATACTTATTCCTCCAAGTGTCACTCTCATAATCTTTGGCATGATTACTGAGATATCCATTGGCAAATTGTTTCTGGCCGGTATCATTCCCGGGTTGCTGATTTCTTTCTTCTTTATATTAATAATATACGTTTGGTGTAGAATCAATCCATCACTAGGGCCCAAAGGTGAAAAATCGACTTGGAAAGCAAGGATTGCATCTCTTCCAGAGGTAAGTTGGGTTGCTATTATCTTCATCTTAGTTATTGGTGGACTAATGAAAGGCTTCTTTACTCCAACAGAGGCAGGAAGCGTTGGAACGGGTGCCGTGATACTTTTAGCTGTTGCAAAGAGAGATTTAGATTTTAAGGGGTTCATTAAATCGGCAGAGGAGTCTGTCCGGACTGCATGTATGGTACTGATGTTAATAGCAGGTTCCAGTATCTTGGGCCATTTTCTTACTGTGACTAAAATTCCGATGATAGCTGCGGATTGGGTTGTACAGCTGCCTTTAAACCGTTACATTATTATGATCCTTATCTCACTCGTTTATCAAACTGGGGGTTCTTTTATCGATGATCTTGCATTCATGATTCTTGCTACTCCCATTTTCTTTCCCGCTGTTATCAAACTGGGTTTCGACCCAATATGGTTCGGTATAATGATTGCTATTACGGTTATGATTGGTACTATAATTCCTCCTGTTGCTATCTGTGTCTTTGTGGTAAAAAATATTACCAAGGTTCCATTTGGTGTGATCTACAGTGGGGTATATCCCTTTTTAATCAGCCTGATCGGTGTTGGAATTCTGTTATTTCTATTTCCTCAAATTGCCCTTTGGCTTCCTACGTGGCTAATGGGTAATTGACATAGAGTTGAGAATTCAAATTCAGCTTCATCAATATGGGAAGCTGATAAACGGCGGTATGGTTCAGTATGATCAAAGAGCTGAATTGGCTTAGAGTTAAAAATGGCGTAGTTTTAAGTTTGAGATAATATGTCTGCAAAAGTTGTCAATGCTATCAAAAGAGGAAGAGATGATACCAAATCTGTCTGCATTCGAATACGTGCAGGCCAATTCAATAGAACAAGCCTGTAATCTTCTCGCTGGGTTAAAAAAAGAAGGTCGCGTTATCGCGGGGGGGACCGATTTACTGGTTCGAATGAAGCATAGAGCCTCAATTCCCGAATTTCTCTTGAGTCTGAATGGAATTCAGAATCTTGATAGAATTGAAGAGAGTGAAGACGAAGTAATTATTGGTGCCCTCACTAAACTACATAAGATCCAGCATTCCTGCATTGTAAGAGATAATTTCCTTTTGCTCTCGGACGCTGCAGGCAAGGTGGCTCACCAATTAATTAGAAACATGGGAACTATTGGTGGCAATATCTGCTTAGACGCAAGGTGTGAATATTATACCCATTCGCATATATTCGGGCTTGAGTATTGGCCCAAATGTTTTAAAAGAGGGGGAGAGTTTTGTCACATAATGAAAAAAGGGAGGTACTGTTACGCACGTTTTTCTGCTGATACTGTTCCTGCGCTAGTGGCGCTGAATGCTAGAGTAACAATCGTAAGTCATCGAAGCCAAAGGAGCATCCCTCTGGAGGAGTTTTATACCGGTCGGGGTCACCCTGTAAACATCTTGCAGCCCGATGAAATTTTAACAGAGATTCGTGTTCCAAAATTGTATTCAAAATGGAAAGGAGTTTATTTTAAGTACAGTTGCAGAAAGGCTATCGATTATCCTGTTGTAGGAGTAGCAGCCCTTGCAGATATGAGCGGGGGCGTTTGTAAAGAGATTAGGATTGTAGCGGTTTCTGTTGCTTCTTCTCCTGTAAGGATGAAAGAGGTTGAAGATATGTTAAGGGGAGTTCGATTGAGTGATCACGTCATTAGCGAGGCTGAGAGGATAGCTATTCAGGGAATAAGTCCCATTCCCCACCATGGGGATTCCCCAAGATACATCAGGACAATGCTTGGTACTTTTATTAAGAAAGCGCTACTTCAGATCATTGATTAGCCGTTGCCTTTTGCTGTATGAATACGCATACTGCCATTTTTCCAAGCCTATGTTTATTCATATATTCTGAGTGAATATGGCGGCTAACTTTATAATTGTTATTCATTAGGAGGGTTTATGCGAAAGGAAGGGGAAAAGAAATATTGGGATGAGAAATTTGAGACGATGCCAATAGAGGAGATGAAAGAGTTTCAATTAAGTCATCTGAAGAAGACATTGGAATGGGTATACGGAAGGGTGCCATTTTACAAAAATAGGTTTGATCAGAATGGAGTCAAACCTGAGGATATCAGGGCTTTGGAGGATTTATCTAGACTTCCTTTCACAGCCAAGACCGACCTGAGAGACAACTACCCCTTTGGGCTCTGTGCGGTTCCGCTTTCGGAGGTTATCCGCATTCATTGTTCTTCCGGGACGAGTGGAAAGCCGATCACCGGTCCTTATACAGCGAATGACCTTGAACAATGGACAGAATGCATGGCTCGTGACCTTTATGCAGCGGGGATTCGTTCAGGTGATATTTGTCAGAATGCGTATGGAATAGGTCTTTTCACGGGTGGTATGGGCTTCCATCAGGGGGCGGGGCGTATTGGTTGCGCAGTCATTCCTACCTCTTCAGGTCAGACGGAACGGCAGGTCATGATCATGAAGGATTTTGGTGTTACCGCTCTTTTTTGTACCCCTTCGTATGCTCTGACCATTGCCGAGAAGGCGGATGAGATGGGTGTGAGGATCAAGAATCTACCTCTTCGGGTTGGTCGCTTTGGTGGAGAACCATGGTCGATTGAAATGAGGGAAGAGATCGAGCAGCGGATGGGAATCAAAGCAATTGAAGGCTATGGGCTGACGGAATTTGGTGGCCCGGGTACTGCGAATGATTGCCTGGAACAAAATGGCCATCATATCAACGAAGACCATTTTATTCCAGAGATCATTGATCCAGTGACTCAAGAGGTTCTTCCTTTGGGAAGTAAGGGAGAACTGGTGTTGACCGCGATTCAACGAAGAGCCATGCCACTGATTCGTTTTCGCACTGGAGATATCACCTCGCTGAAGAGGGAGAAGTGCAAGTGTGGAAGAACTCTCATCAAAATGACCAAAGTGTTGGGTCGAAGTGATGATATGCTAATCATTGGGGGGGTGAATGTTTTTCCTTCGCAGATTGAAAGTCTGCTTTTAAGTATGGAAGAGGTTGAGCCTCAATATGTAATTATTGTGAGGAAGAAGGGGTATTTGGATCAACTTCATGTAGATGTGGAGGCGAAGAAAGAGGTTTATGATCTAGGTCCCCAGAAAGTTGCTGAGGTGGAGAAGAAGATTGAAGCGAAAATTCGGGGGATGATCGGCATTAGTGTTAAGATAAGATTGCTGTCTCCAAAATCGATGGCCCGAAGTGAAGGTAAGCGTAAACAGGTGATCGATGAACGTAAACTTTAGGACTCTCAGCTGAATTATTCAGGCGCATATGTAGAATTCCGCACCTATCACGTTTCAAAAATCATAGATGGGTGACAAGGACGAAGGGGATGAGCGAACAGACGTTGCCAAGGCTTTCTAATATTGCAAAGATAGTAGGAGTTGAGGAAGCAATTTTGCTACAGCTCCTTGCCAAAATGCTCCCCCAAAAGTGGGTATTAAGTAATAGGGCAATTGACTCCACCTGTTCCTACCGAGTGTGCGCGTACTTGCCACCTGCGATAGTTTTGTAGAGTGCGGCTCAACCAGCATAGCTTGCTGGAGTAGCCGCCAAAACAACTTGCCTCGTGAGGCAGATGTGCGGCGGTTGAAACGAAATGTGAATTCATCAAGGTAGTAATCGAGATGCTGTTGATGGATGGAGAAGGTTCCTGTTAATAATCTACTTGACGGTTGTTAGATTCGAGTCTGTTACCCAGTAAGGCGTGCGTTGACGAGCCCCCGGGGGGGCGACGCTAGCCTGATAATCTCCACGAGGGACTAAGGAGGCGCTATGGTTCGGTACGAGTACTATAAGCCCGGCACGATCCCGGAGGCCATCGGCCTCATGGGGCGCTTTAATAACGAGGCAGCCTACATCGCCGGAGGGACCGACGTGATGGTGCTCCTCCGGCAGAAGAAGCTCATGCCGAAGGCGCTCATATCGCTCCGGAACATAAAGGAGCTCGCCGCCTTCGACGGCTATATCATCGGCGCCTGCGTCACCCACAGCCAGATCGAGAGGGACGACCGTATAAAGAAGCGCCTCTCGGCCCTCCATGATGCCGTCTGCAACCTGGGCTCGGTCCAGATAAGGAACGTCGCGACCATAGGGGGCAACGTCTGCAACGCCGCTCCTTCGGCGGACACGGCCTGTCCCCTCCTTGTCCTCGACGCGGAAAGCCTCATTGTGGGACCGGGCGCTGAAAGGCGGGTCGCCATGGACGACTTCTTCGTCGGGCCCGGGAGGACAGTCCTCGCGAAGGGCGAGATCCTGAAAGGCTTCATGATGCCCGCCTTCGGGGAGGCGACTGGTTCAGCGTACATAAAGCACACGAGAAGGAACGCCATGGACCTGCCGATCATATAGGGATAGCGGCGAGGGTCACGGTGAATAAGAGCGACCTTAGATGTAAGGACATACTGTGCGGTACCGCGCCTGCGTCAGAGATACTCGCCCATTTCGGCGACGAGGAGTTGCGCTGTGAGGACTTGCGCATAGCCATGGGCGTCGTGGCGCCGAGGCCGATAAGGGCGAAAAAGGCGGAGGCGATGCTCGCCGGAAAGGTTATATCGGCCGAAACGGTTGCCGCCTGCGCGGAGACGGCCGCATCCGAGGCCTCCCCGAGGGACAGCGTCAGGGGCGAGGCATGGTACCGAAGGGAGATGGTGAAGGTCCTCGTCCAGAGGGCCATCATGAAGTCGATCGATCGGGTCCTTCGCCCGGATGAGCTGGTCTATCCGGACCGGCTCTGGTAAGG
>DBZJ01000100.1 GCA_002311635.1 Syntrophaceae bacterium UBA1163 | reverse complement strand
CGCGGAAGGTCTGCATACTTACACGCAAAGAGAATGGGAACAAGATCGGAAACATGGTCCGGGTGGATGTGAGTATAGAGGAGAAGGTCGATATCTCGGTAAGTTAAGCCGATGTCCAACATCCTCCTCAATGTCCCAGACCCACTGTCGACCAATAATTTGGCGCTATCTGAGAGAATCACTATGCCTGGGAAGCCTCTTCTCAAAGACGGAATTCCGGTTCCCGAACCTGTAACGATCAATTCAGCCAATTTATTCCTCCACCAGAATAATTCTGATCAGAATACCACAATTCGGACAAATTGCAACTTACTTTCCATGCACTCTCGGCATCCTTAAGGAATTGACATTGACCCATCTTTTGAATAGGGTATAAGAAATGGTTGTCGTAGAACAAAAGCCTATTGAAATTGACGGGTCTTATGGGGAAGGAGGAGGACAAATTCTAAGGACCGCTCTTGCACTCTCAGCGATTCGAAGGAAACCCTTCACCATTTATCACATCCGATCAAATCGAAAGAACCCTGGTCTTCAAGGTCAACATCTGGAGGCCGTTGAGGCTTTGACCCGAATTACAAAGGCACAAACAGAAGGAGTTAAGTTTGGGTCGCAAAGAATTACTTTCGCCCCCCAAGAAATTCTTCCAGGAGATTATCAATTCGAGGTAAAGACTGCAGGATCTGTCACCCTTCTGCTTCAAGCGATTTTTCTTCCTCTTTGTTTAGCGAATGAAGCGTCCGAGTTAATATTGGTCGGTGGTACCCATGTCCCATGGAGTCCATCGTTTCACTACATCGCTGAGGTTCTTTTGCCCACTCTCCAATTGATGGGAGTTTCCGCCCAAGCCGTTATTGAAAAATGGGGATTCTATCCAAAAGGAGGAGGCAAGATTCAATTGAAAATCGATCCTGTTCATGAATTGGAGCCGATCTCTTTGGCTGAGCGGGGTTTACTGAAAAAGGTTCGGGGAATTTCTGCTATCTCTAATCTTCCTAAACATGTGGCAGAGAGGCAGAGGGAGCAGGCTTTAAGAAAGATTCAAAGTGAACTGAAGATTGAAGCAGAGATTGCCACCTTGAATGATATTCCTTCAAATGGACCAGGTTCTTTCCTGTTCTTGTTAGCTGAATACGAAAAGACACGCGCCGCCTTTTCGTCTTTAGGTGCAAGAGGCAAACCAGCAGAGAAGGTGGCCGACGAAGCCGTAGACTCCATGAAAGATTTCATTGAATCGGATGGCTGTATTGATCCTCACTTGGCAGACCAGCTTGTTCCTTTCATGGCTGTGGCAAAAGGAAACTCTTTTTTCGCCACCACACAAATGACCGAACATCTTCTCACAAACTTGTGGGTCGTCGGCCACTTCTTGGAGGTAAAGGTTCGAAGGTGGGGAGAAATAGGAAGACCGGGTAGAGTTGAATTTCTCAATGAATAGGAAGACTTGACTTCATTCGTTACACATATTAGAATTGTTTAAAAAGGAGGAATAAATTAGCAGAGTATACGGCAATGTCTTCGGATTGAAGCCAAACCAAATAAGAAGAATCGAGCATATCTATCGAAGGAAAATCCCCCCTCAAAAGGTTATTACGCCAGAAATTGCCCGCCTCCTTAGCGAACTTTCAAATGAGATTCGACGGCAGATCGGTATTTTGGTAGGCCGCCGGGGATCCGTCGAATTCGTCATAGTCGGAGATCAAAAGGGGATTGCCATTCCTGACCTCTCCCGTTATCGATCCGGAATACTCAGGCTGAGGGGTCTTCGCCTCATCCATACCCACCTGCAAGGAGAGCCTTTGACAGGGGAGGATTTGACAGATCTTGCTTTCCTAAGATTGGATCTGATAATGGCCCTGGGTTCCTCGGGGCTGATCCATTCCGCACACCTCCTTCCTGATAATCCGGGTAAGAAGGTCTGGGAAATTGATCCCCCGACTTCAGCAAGCCAGCTCGACGTCGACTTTTTGAAGTGGATCCAATCTATCGAGGATGAGTTTCAAAGGGGACAAAAATCGATTCCCTTAAAGGGGGCTACAGAAAAAGCGATCCTCATGAGTGTGAGCAGGGAAAACCGTGAAAGCCTGGTAAATTCCATGGAGGAATTGAAAGAACTGGCGGAGTCGAGCGGGGTATTTGTCGTGGATTCGATTATCCAACGCCCGCAAAGTATTTCTCCCACGACCCTGATGGGGGAGGGGAAGTTGAAAGAGCTGCTGGTCAAATGCATGCAATTAGGGGTTGATCTGATCATCTTTGATCAGAATTTAACGCCCGGCCAGATGGCGAGCATTTCAGATTTGACCGAGCTGAGAGTCCTCGATCGTACCCAGCTCATTTTAGATATTTTTGCCCAGCGAGCGCATACCCTGGATGGAAAGATTCAGGTTGAGCTGGCTCAATTAAAATATTTGCTTCCTCGGCTGGCCAGGAAAACATTGGCTCTCTCCCGACTGACGGGCGGAATCGGGGGAAGAGGCCCAGGAGAAACGAAATTAGAGATCGATCGTCGTCGAGTCGGGGATCGAATCCACCTCTTAGAGAAGGAAATACAAAAATTGGGCAGGAGAAGGGAGCAGAGAAGATCCCGAAGATCGAAAACAGGAATCCCCATTCTTTCCATCGTTGGGTACACCAATGCGGGAAAGTCAACCCTTTTCAACCTCCTCACGAGGAGCCAGTTTCAAGTTGAGGACAGGCTCTTTTCCACCCTTGACACGGCTACAAGGAGACTGAGATTTCCAAAAATTCATAAAGTCGTGATCACCGATACCGTTGGATTTATCAAAGATTTGCCAAAGGACCTGATGGGGGCCTTCCGCCCGACTTTTGATGAGTTAAGAGAATCTGATTTATTGATCCATCTGATTGACATCAGCCATCCTCGTTTTCCGGAACATATTGACTCGGTGGAAAAAATTCTCATGGAGTTAAAACTGGATCATATCCCGAGATTAAGGGTCTTTAATAAGGAAGATAAGTTGGGTCGTCCGGAAGGAGAACCCATTTGCCAGAAGCATGGTGGTATCTGCATCTCAGCCGTTCGGCCCGAAAGTCTTGAGAAATTTTTCCTCGCAGTCGACAGAAAATTATGGGAAGTCAGCACGACTCGAAGCCGAGGAAGTTATTCAATAGATGAAATGGACAATGTCAGGTTGACAAATGGAGATTCGTTTGATATATCAAATCAAAATTGGATGATGGAAGAGAGGGGAGACGATGGGAAACCATCCTATAGAGATTGAAGAACGCTTGACCTTTGACGATGTGCTGCTTGTTCCAACTTTTTCCGAAGTCCTGCCCAAGGAGGTGGATGTCAGTACCCAATTGACCCGGACGATCCGGCTGAATATTCCGCTGGTGAGCGCTGCCATGGATACGGTCACCGAATCCAGGACCGCCATCTCCATGGCTCAAGAGGGAGGAATTGGAATTATCCATCGGAATATGTCTGTCTCCGATCAAGCCACTGAAGTGGATAAAGTGAAAAAATCTGAAAGTGGGATGATCCTCCATCCCATTACCATGGACCCCGAGCAAAAAATCTATGAGGCCCTGGGGATCATGAAAAAATATCGAATTTCTGGAGTCCCCATTACAAAAAATGGAAAACTGGTCGGGATCCTGACCAATAGGGATTTACGGTTTGAGAAGCGACTGGACGAAAAAATCTCTTCGGTGATGACGAAGGAACATCTCATTACGGTTCCGGTCGGGACGACTCTGGAGGCCTCCAAGGAGATCCTTCATAAAAACAGAATCGAGAAATTATTGGTTGTGGATGAGCACAACAATTTGAAAGGACTCATCACCATCAAGGACATCGAGAAGATGAGAAAATATCCTTATTCGTCCAAAGATTCTCTTGGCCGCCTTCGGGTAGGGGCTGCCATCGGCACGGGGAAAGATAGGGAGGAGAGGACCCAGGCCTTGATCAACGCGGGCGTGGATGTCCTGGTCGTTGATACAGCCCATGGCCATTCCAGAGATGTGCTGGACGCCCTTCGGGATACCAAAGAGAATTTTCCGGATTGTCAGCTCATCGGTGGCAATGTGGCGACCCGAGAGGGGGCTTTGGATCTCATCAAAGCAGGCGTCGATGCGGTGAAGGTGGGAGTGGGGCCGGGTTCGATTTGCACCACGCGGGTCATTGCAGGGGTGGGCATTCCGCAGCTCTCCGCTATCCTGACGACGTCTGAGGTGTCGGCAAGATACGAAGTGCCTGTGGTCGCCGATGGAGGGATAAAATTTTCCGGTGATATCACGAAGGCCATCGCCGCCGGAGCGCAGGCGGTCATGATTGGAAATCTATTTGCCGGGACCGATGAAAGCCCGGGAGAGATCGTACTCTACCAGGGCAGGAGCTATAAAGTTTATCGAGGTATGGGATCCATAGAGGCCATGAAGGAGGGGAGCAAGGATCGGTATTTCCAGGAAGATGTTGAAAGTGAAGCCAAGCTGGTCCCAGAAGGAATTGAAGGAAGGGTCCCCTATCGTGGCGCTCTCTCCTACGGTATCCAACAACTTATCGGAGGAGTGAAAGCAGGGATGGGATATCTGGGGGCGAAAACGATCCGGGAATTGCAACAGAAAGCAAAATTTATCCGTATCACTTCATCGGGATTAAAAGAGAGTCATGTCCATGATGTGATCATCACCAAAGAAGCCCCCAATTATCGGTTGGAATAAACCGGCTGTCGTCACAATCATTCTCCTATGAAAAAAGCCATCCTTATTTTAATCATTTTAATTCTATCCCTTCTTTATTACACGGGAATGCTCACGAAGAAGGAAATTCTTCCCTTTTCTAAAGAATTCTTTTCTGTTGAAAGCTCTGGTTCGTCCGACCGTCTATGGGGGTTCGAAAGAGGCACCTCCGTTAATCCGAAAGAGTTGGATCAACTTTACCAGTTGAAATTGGATAAAGGGATCCGAAACGTTCCAACCCTCTCTTTTCTCTTGATCAGAGAATCTGAGCGGGCAAGGAGGAAAGGAGATGCCGATCGAGCCATCCGAGCCGCGACCGATTCCATAAAATTTTCGCCCGACCTGCCCCAGCCCTATTTTGAATTGGCGCAAGCTCTCTGCTATCAGAACCCGTTACAGCTCCACAAAATCCTAGCAGAACTGCTGCGGGGGGTGATCATGCAATTTCAATATTACCCCAGTTCCCTGAGGCTTTTTTATAACGTGTTCTATATTCTCTCCAACGGCATCCTCATGACGTTTATTGTTCTGGGCGTCATCGTTATGGTCAAATATTTCCCTCTCTATTTCTACGACATCCGAAAAAATTTGAGTCAAGAGATCTTAAGGCTTTTCATGAACAGCCTAAAGATTATTATTTTCTTCATCCCGTTCTTCCTCCGTCTGGACATGCTCTGGGCTATTCTCTTTTGGTGCGTTTTGTTATGGGGCCATGTAACGAAAAAGGAGAAACAACTCATTCTGGTCTTTCTCATCGTCTTAGCTTATTTTCCTTTTTTCCTTCATTCTACCTCTTCTTTCTTGGATGGGGCATTTTCGGATACCATTTTGGAGATGAATCAGATAAATCATGAAGAATGGGGAAAGGCGACAGAAGAAAAATTGCGGACGTGGTTGGCAACCCATCCCAATGACGCCGAAGTTCTTTTCTCACTCGGATTGGCAGAAAAGAGGCAAGGCCATTATCCGGAGGCGGAAGAGTTTTACCTGAAGGCGCTCCAACAGGACCCCAAATTTAGTGAAGCCATTTCTAATCTGGGGAATGTTTATCTGGCCCAAAAACAGACTTCCCAGGCCATTGCCGCTTATCAGCAAGCTTCTGACTTAAATCCCGATCGAGGAGCTTACTATTACAACCTTTCCCGGGCTTACTCTCAAGATTCCTTTCTTTCCGGAAAAATCGATAAAGCCTTCGAGAGAGCCAGGCAGCTGGATCCCGACCTGGTGGACTACTATATGAACATCGATATGCCCAACAGGCCTACCAATCTTAATCGACTGGTGATCGATCAGGTCTTAACCCCCCAAAGGCTCTGGAAGAGATTTATGGACCAATTCATCGGGAAAGAAGGGTTGTTGTTCCGTTTGTTTAAGGCTTGGTTCGAAAAAATTCCATCGAGAATTCCTTTTTTGGCGCCCATCTTATTTCTGGCGTTTTTAATAGGGATGGCTAGGTTTTGCCGGGCGAAACGATTTTTGACTCGATGCCCCATGTGTGGCAGCCCAACCCACCGGTTTTATTTAGGAAGCTCCAGTGAGGAATTTGTCTGTTTCAACTGTTATCGTATTTTCATCCAGAAGGAAAAACTCCACCCCAAGATTGTGGAGAAAAAATCCTCCGAGGTACGTCAATTTCAAAAACAGAATCATTCGATTTCCAAATTTATTAATTTTTTTCTGATCGGATTCGGTTACCTATGGAGAGAGCATGCTCTCAAAGGGCTCCTTCTGCTGTTCCTCTTTTTTGTTTTTATTCTTAGATTCGCCTATTGGAACGGTGCGATCTCTTCTTCTTATCCCCAAACGTTCTCCACCTTCTGGAAATGGTTCTTCTGGGGATGCCTTTTCGTTCTTTTCTACATTTTTTCCGTCCGACGGCTCTATCGGTTTGAATCAGAGGTTGAGGCGAAAAGGGAACGGTCGGGAGGCCGTCCTAAGACTGTATCGTCTACGAAGGAATCCCCGAGTCAATGATGAGAATTACATCTCGTACTCGAACAAAAGATTGAACGGAGAAGACCTTGGCCCTGCAGGGAACTTTAAAAGACTTCAGCATTACCGAAATCATCCAGCTCATCGGCCAGCAGCTCAAAACGGGTGTTTTGAAAATTCGCCGAGGGAAAGATCTCGTTGAAATACATTTTGTGGATGGAATGATCGTCCATATCTATTCCAATTATCGTGGGAGAAAAGACCTCATCGGTGAGATATTGGTGAAGGCGGAACGGATCACCGAAGAACAGTTGGACCGGGTTTTGAAAATTCAAAAAGATACGCTCAAATACCTGGGGGAGATCCTGGTGGAACTCCAGCTCTTGACCAAGGACGATGTCCTCAAGGTGATTTCAACGCAGATCTACGAAACGATTTACGATCTTTTTTGGTGGGAGGATGGTTATTTCAACTTCGATCTGAAATTGGTGGAAAGCTATAAGAAAATCCCGTTTGCCCTGAGCACAGAACAGGTGTTATTGAATATCCTGCGAATGGTGGATGAGTGGTCCGAGATCGAAAAAAAGATTTTCTCACCCCACTTGGTATTTAAGAAGGTCCTCAGGCTTGAAGAGAGATCTGTGAGTGGACTCCCTTCTCAGAGTTACTTGAAAGAGAAACTGACGTCTGAACAGGAATTGATCTACAACTTAGTAGACGGGGTCAAAACGGTACAGGACATTATTGATCGAAGCCTTTTGGGAAAATTCAGCGCTAGTGAAAACTTAGTAGATCTTTTCGAGATGGGGCTGATCGAAATGGCAGGGGTTCGAACGCCCGGCCTCGTCAAAAAGGTGCGCCTGATCAATTTCAGAGAAGCCTTCACCTTTGTTTACTATGGTGCCTTTTTAGCGTTTATCTTTCTCGTCCTTGTTTATGTTAAGCCGAATTTTTTACAGAACTTATGGGATTCCAAGATTGAACGAGCGGATATTGAGATCCCCATGCATCTGGCCCATAAGACGCAGCTCGACCGGATCAAGAACGCCTTAGAGATATACTCCTTGGAAACGGGACAATATCCTTCGCACCTCGAAGAATTGATCTCAGCAAGGCTTCTGCAGAAGAGCGACCTTTTTTACCGTAAAGGGGTCTCCTATCAGTACGAATTTAAGGAAGGAAAATATTTTTTAAAGCATTGAGCGCATACGGATTCCCTCTATCTTCTTTTCCAAATGTCTTGCTCTGGGTTTAGAAAAAATGGAGAGGCAGACTCTTTTCGATAAGATTCTCATCCTCGATTTCGGCTCCCAATATACTCAACTGATCGCAAGAAGGGTGCGGGAATGTCAGATCTACAGCGAGATTCATCCGTATAATATTCCTATAGACAAAATTAGATCCTTGTCTCCCAACGGGATCATCTTATCCGGAGGGCCGGCGAGCGTTTATATGAAGGATGCCCCCGTCTGTGATCCCGCCGTTCTCAAAATGGGCATCCCTGTCTTAGGCATTTGCTACGGCATGCAATTGATCGCCCACTTATGGGGGGGGGAGGTTACTCACTCGGAAAAAAGGGAGTATGGAAAAGCCAAATTGACTTTGAACGGGGATGGAGGGCTTTTCAGAGGTCTGGGGAGAAAGGGTGGTCAGCTGGTGGTGTGGATGAGCCATGGGGATCGCGTCAAGACATTGCCCTCTGAGTTCCGCGCCATCGCCCATTCGAAGAATACCCCCTTCGCAGCGATTGAAGAAGCTCAAAAAAGGATCTACGGGCTCCAGTTCCATCCAGAGGTGGTCCATACCCAGAGAGGACTTGATCTCATCAGAAATTTTCTTTTTCATATTTGTGAATGTTCCAAACTTTGGACGATGGAGTCTTTTTTGGAGCAGACCCGCCGCCATCTGAAGAAGAAGATC
The DNA here is from genome assembly GCA_002311635.1 of Syntrophaceae bacterium UBA1163. Lineage (GTDB taxonomy): Bacteria > Desulfobacterota > BSN033 > BSN033 > UBA1163 > UBA1163. The sequence continues at coordinate 70,911 of DBZJ01000100.1, read as the reverse complement.
GGGGAAGAGAAAGTCATCTGCGCTTTAAGCGGCGGAGTTGATTCCACGGTGGTGGCCCTACTTCTTCACAAGGCGATCGGCGACCGTCTGCTATGTATCTTCGTGAATAACGGTCTGTTGAGAAAAAACGAAGCCTCGCAAGTAGTGAATTTATTTCGTTATCATTTTAAGATACCATTAACCTACGTCGATGCGGAAAATTCCTTCCTGAAGCAACTGGAAGGGGTGCTCGATCCAGAAGATAAGAGGAAGAGGATCGGAAAGGAGTTTATCTCTGTTTTTGAAAAGGAGGCTGGAAAGATCGGCGGGGTGGAATACCTAGCCCAGGGGACTCTTTATCCTGATGTGATTGAAAGCGTCTCCTCGAAAGGCCCGTCGGCGACCATCAAGAGCCACCATAACGTAGGAGGGTTACCCGAGAAGATGAAACTAAAGCTCGTGGAGCCCCTGCGAGAACTATTTAAGGATGAAGTGAGACGGCTGGGGAAGGTTTTGGGATTACCTGATGAGATTATAAAACGGCAGCCCTTTCCAGGGCCGGGGCTTGCCATCCGGATTATCGGGGAAGTGACGAAGGAGAGGTTAGAGATCCTAAGAGCGGCGGATGAAATTGTCATCGGAGAAATGGAGAAGAACCAGTACTTGGACAGGGTCTGGCAATCTTTTGCGGTGTTGCTTCCGGTGAAGACTGTGGGCGTGATGGGGGATGAAAGGACTTATGAAAATGTCATCGCCTTGCGAGTGGTAGAGAGTCAGGACGGTATGACGGCGGATTGGGTTAGACTGCCCTACAAAATTTTGGAACATGTTTCAAACCGGATTATCAATGAGGTGAAAGGGGTCAACCGGGTCGTCTACGATATTAGCTCCAAACCTCCGAGCACGATCGAGTGGGAATAGAGAGAAAGGAAATCCAAATTTCAAAATTCAAATGTGAAGCTCCCCGCCCCCGGGGCGGGGGCTTCCCGGGAAGGTAATCTCGTTTGTATTGTGCTCCTTAGCCCTGCTTACAAGGCAGGGCATGTGGGGCACGTTCCGGCCAAATGAATGTCAAAGTTCAAAAGTAAAACCTTATAATATTTGAGCGTTGGATTTGATTTGGCATTCGAACATTGACATTTGGCATTTTTATTATGGAACACTCTAAATTTGTCCATCTTCATGTCCATAGTCAATACAGTCTGCTGGATGGCGCCATCCGGTTTGAAGAGGCCTTCGAGTTGGCCAAGAAATACGGAATGGATGCGATGGCACTGACCGATCACGGGAGCATGTTTGGCGTTGTCGAATTTTATCAAACGGCCATCCGGCACGGCATTAAACCCGTTGTGGGATGCGAGATTTATGTATCCCCGGGAAGCCGGTTTGAGAGAAAAACGGTACCAGGAGGGGAGGGAAACTACCATCTCACCCTTTTGGTCAAAAATGAGACGGGTTATTTCAATCTAATAAAATTGGTGACCCTCGGCCATTTTGAAGGGTTTTATTACAAGCCGAGGGTGGATAAAGAACTCCTCAGTAAATATAACGAGGGTTTGATTGCCCTGAGCGGCTGCATGAAAGGGGAGATTGCCAGTCATGCCAGCCGGGGGGAGATGAAAAAAGCCCTGCAATCAGCCGAAGAGTATCGAAGGATTTTTGACGATCGTCGGTTTTTCATTGAGATTCAGAACAACGGCGTGGAAAACCAGCTCCAAGTGAATGAGCGGCTCTTGGAGATTGGACATCAACTCTCCCTTCCTTCAGTCGCGACAAACGACTGTCACTATCTTCATCGAAAGGACGCCAAGGCACAGGAGGTCCTCCTCTGCATTCAAACGGGGAAGACGCTCCAGGATAGCGATCGAATGAGATTTTCATCCGACGAATTTTATTTTAAATCGCCTCAGGAGATGGCCGATCTTTTCCGAAACACGCCGGAGGCGATTACCCATGCGGCGGAGATCGCAGAACAGTGTAATCTTGAGATCCATTTTGATGAGAAGCATATCCCAAGAATCGCTGTTCCGGCCGGAGAGACCGCTGAAAGTTATTTGGAGAGACTGGCAAAAGAAGGGTTGGAACGACGGCTATCGCGGTTTCACGGAGAGAAGGATTTTAACGATCGGTCTGTCCGTTACAAGGCGCGTCTTGAAGAAGAGCTCAAGATCATCAAATCGATGGGGTTTCCGGGCTATTTTTTGATCGTCTATGATTTTATCCACTATGCCAAGAGCCATCAGATCCCCGTCGGTCCCGGAAGGGGGTCGGTGGCCGGAAGTCTGGTAGCCTACGCCTTAAACATTACGGACTTGGACCCGATCGAATATGATCTGATCTTTGAACGGTTTTTGAACCCGGGTAGAAAGAACAGCATGCCCGACGTGGACGTCGATTTTTGCATGGAACGAAGGGACGAGGTCATTCAATACGTATCGGGAAAGTACGGGAAAGAGAACGTGGCTCAGATCATCACCTTCGGTAAGATGCAGGCGAAGGCGGTCGTCCGGGATGTGGGTCGTGTCCTTGGGATTCCTTATGCAGAAGTCGATCGACTCGCAAAACTCATCCCGAACAAGCTCGACATTACGCTTGACCAAGCCTTACAGCAAGAGGCGGGCCTAAGAGAGGCGGTTGGAAGAGACATCCGAATTGCTTCTCTGTTTGAGATCGCCAGATCTTTGGAGGGATTGGCAAGGCACGCCTCGACCCATGCGGCGGGAGTGGTGATTGCTAACAAGCCTTTGATGGAATATCTTCCGGTCCAGCGCGGCCAGAACAACGAGGTGATGACCCAGTATGCCATGAAGCAGGTTGAATCCATCGGTTTGGTCAAATTCGATTTTCTTGGGCTCAAGACCCTCACTGTCTTGGACCAGACGATTCAGCTGATCGAGAAAAACCGGGGGATTCAGCTTGAGCTTTCTGAGATCCCGTTGGATGATTCAGAAGTCTATGCCGTTCTCGGAGCGGGTTCAAACCTCGGCGTCTTCCAGTTGGAGAGTTCGGGGATGCGCGACCTTTTAGTCAAGCTCAAGCCACAGAGTTTCAAAGACATCATTGCTCTGGTAGCCCTTTATCGGCCCGGCCCTCTGGATAGTGGTATGGTAGGCGAGTTCATCAAGCGAAAACACGGCCAAGAATCGATCAGGTACGAGCTCCCAGCTTTGGAAGGGATCCTAAAGGATACTTACGGGGTAATTGTTTATCAGGAGCAGGTCATGCGTATCGCCAGCGCCCTGGCCAATTTCAGCCTCGAAGATGCGGATAATCTACGGAGAGGGATGGCTAAGAAAGACGCCCTGGAGATGGAGAGGCAGAAAGAGAAGTTTCTGGACGGGACGAAAAAAAACAGGATTTCTGTCAAGAAGGCTGAGAAGATTTTTGAACAGATGGAGACATTCGGTCGGTATGGTTTCAATAAGTCCCACAGCGCTGCCTATGCCCTTCTCGCTTACCGTACAGCCTATTTGAAGACTCACTACCCGGTCGAGTTTATGGCCGCTTTGCTGACAAGTGAAGCCCAAAATGCGGATAAAATTGTCAGGTACATTTCCGAATGCCGGGAGATGGGAATTGAAGTCTTGCCTCCGGATATTAATGAAAGTTTTAAACATTTCGCAGTATTTGGGAATCAGATCCGCTTCGGTCTGACCGCTGTAAAAAACGTCGGGGATGCGGCCATCGACATCATCCTGACGGAACGAAACGCCAACGGAAAATTCAAGTCCTTGTGCGATTTTTGCCAACGCGCCGACCTGAGAAAAGTGAATCGAAGAGTGGTCGAAAGTCTGGTGAAGTGTGGGGCCTTTGACTTTTCGAAAGCGCATCGGTCCCAAATGTTGACCGTCCTTGGAGAACTTCTCGAAGAGTCCCAATCGACCCAAAAGAAGAAAGGGGAGCCTCAGTTGAGCATGCTCATCAACCATCCCGGAGAGCTAAGAGAGAATTATCCGGATATTGATGAATTCCCCGAAAATCAGCTGATCACGTTTGAAAAAGAGACGATTGGTTTTTATATCTCCCGGCATCCGCTGTCCCGCTACCAGGACGAAATTAAAAAATATACCGATTTGGATACTGCCGGTCTTCCGAAGCTTCAGAACGGAGCCAGCGTCAAGATCTGCGGCCTCGTCAGCGCCTTGAAGGAGATTGTCACCAAGAAAGGGGACCGGATGGCTTTCTTGACTGTGGAGGATATGAAAGGATTTGTTGAGGTCATTCTTTTCCCCGAGGTTTTTAAAGCGGCTTTGCCCTACTTAAGAGGGGGAGACCCTCTTCTCGTGGAAGGGACCCTGGATCTATCCGAGGAACATATCAAAATAAAGGGAACGGAAGTTCACTCACTTCCGGAGTTGACCTCTTCACCCGTGAGACCCTTCCATTTAAGAATTCCCCTCTCCGCGTTGGCCCCCTCTCATCTTTCAGATTTAAAGGAGATTATCCTGGCGAACCGAGGCTCTTCTAAGGTTCTCCTTCACTTTATGGGTGGAAACAACCGGGAGACCGTTGTTGCTTTGTCAGATCAATATATGGTCGACCCTTCCCAACATTTTAAAGTCCGTCTTCAACATCTTTTTAAGTCTTCCTCCGTCTCTTTTGAATAGACAGGCACGGTGATGGTAAAACATTATCTGGAATTTGAAAAACCGTTGGTCGAGATGGAAAGAGAAATCGAAAATCTGAAAAGGTTTTCTAGAGGGAACCCCCTTTATTTCAGGGAACAACTGAAGAGTTTGGAAGAGAAACTCCATCGTCTGCAGAAAGAAATATTTTCCAACTTAACCGGTTGGCAAATCACACAATTGGCAAGGCATATTGACCGGCCCAAAGCCTCCCACTATGTCCAATGGATGTGTGAGGGTTTTGTAGAGCTTCATGGAGATCGAAACTATGGAGACGATCCTGCGATACTCGGGGGAATGGCGAGGTTTAATGGCAGGCCGGTCACCATCATCGCCCACCAAAAGGGGGCAGATGCGAAGGAAATGGCTTACCGGAATTTCGGGATGCCTCATCCGGAAGGATATCGGAAGGCGTTAAGGTTGATGAAATTGGCGGAGCTGTTCAAAAAGCCTGTCCTGACGATGATCGATACGCCGGGCGCCTTTCCTGGGGTAGGAGCCGAAGAAAGAGGCCAGGCAGAGGCCATTGCCAGAAATCTTAGGATGATGGTCGTGCTGAGGACGCCGATCATCACCGTGGTGATTGGAGAAGGGGGAAGTGGAGGTGCTTTGGCGATTGGTGTGGGGGATCGAATCTTGATGTTGGAGCATTCGATTTATTCGGTGATCTCTCCGGAGGGATGTGCGGCGATCCTTTGGAAAGATGGTGAGAAAGGAAAGGAGGTCGCTGCGGAGTCGTTGAAGTTGACCGCTGCCGACTTGTCTCGATTGGGCGTGATCGATGAGATTGTCAAAGAGCCGCTGGGGGGAGCTCATCGAGACGCGGAAGGAATGGCGCGGATTCTGAAAGAGGTCGTCGAACGACACCTGAAAGAATTAGAAAAAATGGATGAGGAAGAATTATTAAGCCTTCGATATGAGAAGTTCAGGAGAATGGGTACTTTCATCGATGATGGTGGCACGTAGATGATGCGGAAGGACGATGGCGAGAAAAATTGAAGTATTACCAGAATCCGTTTCCCAGATCATTGCGGCCGGAGAGGTGATCGAGAGACCCGCTTCCGTTGTAAAGGAACTGATGGAAAACGCCATCGATGCGGGGAGCTCCGAAATCACGGTTGAGTTAAAAGCAGGAGGGCTCCAATTGATTCGTGTGACGGACAGCGGAGAGGGAATGGACCAGGAGGATGTTCCATTGGCCTTTCAAAGATACGCCACCAGCAAACTAAGGAGAGCGGAGGATCTCTATGCCATTCATACATTAGGGTTTAGGGGGGAGGCCCTGCCAAGCATTTCTCAGGTCTCTAAGATGACCCTTCAAACCAGGACGCATGATTGCCTTACCGGAACGAAAGTGATCTGTGAAGGGGGGGAGATAAAGCGTGTTTCGGAGACAGGCCTTCCCGTTGGGACGGAAGTGGGAGTCGAACAACTTTTCTACAATATTCCGGCGAAAAGAAAATTTTTGAAATCGATCCGTTCAGAACTTCGGTCTGCTTTGAGTCACTTTTTCCGATTGAGCCTTTCCCACCCGACGATTTCGTTTAGGTTCATTCATGACGGCCGGACCCTCCATGAACATGTCAAAACAGAGTCGCCTTTGGCTCGAGTCGAGGCCGTTTTGGGAAAAGAGGTTTATGGCCATCTTCAACCCATCGGGTTCGAGCAGGGAGAAATCAGACTCTCAGGGTTTGCGAGCCTCCCGTCGTTTTCGAAGAGGAATGCAGAAGGCATCTATTTTTACGTCAACCAGCGCTTTATCAAGGACCGGATGATTTACAGAGCTGTCTTGGATGCTTATCGACATGTCCTTCCTATGAATCAATTTCCTGTGGTCGTCCTCTTCATCACCCTTCCTCCGTCTTTTGTCGATGTGAATGTCCACCCCACCAAGTCCGAGGTGAAGTTCAAGGACCCGGACCGGGTCTACCAGGCCGTCTTGGGGGCCATCCGAATGGTGCTTGAAGAGGGTCCCCGCCGGTCAGAAGAAGTGGCTCCCCGAGGGGCGACAGAGAAACGGGTTTTTCGAGAGTGGGCGGAGCCCTCTTTTTTTGTCCAAGAAACCCTGTCCCCTCCTTCCTCCTTTTTAAGAGGAGAGGAAAAAGGAATGCTCACAGTTCGCGATGGAGGAGAACTTCCGTGGGAAGTCGAGAAGAAATGGCCCTATGCTGTGCTAGGGCAGATCCGGGGAACCTATATTCTCTGCGAGGGGGAAGGAAGCCTGGTCTTTATCGACCAACATGCCGCCCATGAGAGGATTCTCTTCGAAAAGTTTAAGAAGAAATTTGAAAACGGGTCCGTGATCTCAGAAAGATTACTCCTTCCCATCTTGATCGAACTGTCTGCGGAAGAATCGTGTACGCTCGATTCAGCCGGGGAAGCGTTGAAGGAGATTGGGTTTGAAGTCGAACCTGTTGGCGAAAAGCTGTTTGCGATCCAATCCGTGCCTTCTTTTATCGACCCAAAGGATCCGAAAGAAATGGTTAGGGGGATATTGGAAGAGCTCTCTTTTTTGGAAAAAAGGGGGAGGGGGAAGGAAACGATCTATACCCTTCTGGTCACGTTGGCCTGTCATTCTGCCGTTCGAGGGAACTCTATGTTGAGAAGAGAGGAGATAGATAAGCTGGTCGAGGACCTCGCTCCTTTCCATGCTTCCACTACCTGCCCGCATGGCCGGCCCATCTTTTTTTTCTTTCCCTTGGATGAATTGAAAAGACAGTTTAAAAGGAAATGATTATTGAAGCCGGTGTCTTGCCGGCAAAGGAAGGCCCGCGTTGTTCAGGTTGTCTCTTATACCTAAGGAGAAGAAATTTTTCGCCCTTTTCGAGCAGGGGACGCGGAATGCGGTCAAGATAGCTCAGCAGCTAAAGGATATGGTGTCTATCTGGGAGAACGTGAAGGAAAGGGTGGGGGTTATCAATGACCTGGAGCACCAGGGAGATGCGATTACTCATCAAATCTTTGACCAGTTGCACCGCTCCATTATTACCCCGTTCGACCGGGAGGATATCGCTCTTTTAGCCCATTCCCTTGACGATGTCGCTGACTTCGTTCACGCAGCGGCGGATGCGATGCTCCTCTATAAGGTCGAATGCCCGACGAATAGGGCCAAAGAGTTGGCGGATCTCGTTGTGCAAGCAGTGGCTGAGGTTGAAAAGGCCGTCTCGGAAATGCATGACCGTGTTGGGAGAAAGCAGCTTCTCAAGAGATGTGTAGAGATCAATCGCCTGGAAAACTTAGGGGATATCGTTTATCGCTCGGCAATGGCCGAGCTGTTCGATGACTCAACAAATTATGCGACGCTTATCAAGTGGCGCGAGATCTACAACCATATGGAGAGTGTCATCGACAGGTGCGAGGATATAGCCAACATACTGGAAGGCGTGGCTATAAAATATGCCTGACCCTGAATCTCACGTCGTTTCCACCATTGATGCTCTAAGTCCGGCCGTCTCCGCCCCTGTCTTTTCTGCCTGAGGGTACGATGGGTTTGTTATTCATCGTTGTCATCATAGCCATCGCTTTAGTCTTCGATTATACCAACGGGATGCATGATGCTGCGAATTCGATCTCCACGATCGTCTCCACGAGGGTTCTATCGCCCAGACAGGCGGTGGTGTGGGCGGCATTTTTTAATTTCGTGGCTTTTCTTATATTTCACACCACGGTGGCCGAAACAATCGGTAAAGGAATGGTTGACATTAGGACAATCACCTCGACGGTGGTTCTCGCGGGGCTTGGGGGCGCCATTCTATGGAATATGATTACTTGGTATTTTGGACTGCCGAGTAGTTCTTCCCATGCCCTCATTGGCGGATATGCCGGAGCAGCTGTCGTAAAGAGTGGGCTGGGAGTGATTATTGTGGGTGGTTGGTACAAGACGTTGATTTTTATCGTCTTGGCGCCTATGATCGGTCTATTCTTAGGGTTTCTACTAAAGGTCATTACAACATGGATTATTTATAAACGTAGGCCGGCTGTTGTTAATAAGTGGTCTCGAGTATTGCAACTTTTTTCTGCGGCTCTTTACAGCCTGGGCCATGGCAGCAATGATGCACAAAAAACCATGGGCATCATCGCCAGTCTTCTCTTTGCCGGGGGCTTAATCCGCGAATTTAAAATACCTCTCTGGGTTGTTCTGAGCGCCCACGCCGCTATTGGATTGGGCACCCTGAGCGGCGGCTGGCGGATTGTTAGGACCATGGGTCAGAAGATTACGAAGTTAGAGCCAATTGATGGTGTTTGTGCTGAGACATCCGCCGCTTTTAGCATTTTCTTAGCCACCTATCTGGGGGTTCCAGTGAGTACGACCCATGTCATCACGGGCGCTATATCGGGCGTGGGTTCTGCAATCCGGTTTACCGCGGTGCGATGGGGCGTGACGGTTCGGATTGTCTGGGCCTGGATTTTTACGATTCCGACAGCCGCTTTATTGGCCGGCTTGATTTATTTTTTGTGCGGAATGCTCGGCTTGAAATGATAGAGGATTCTTGAGATGGAGTCAGGCGTGCTAACGTGAGTTATTTGCATTCGGCCTTGGTTTACAGAGCACAGCTGCAGGCTGAAGCAGATTCGGAGGAATGGCCATGGAAACAAGAACAACTTTTCATAAACAATTGCAGGAGGTCGAAGAGGATGTACTCGCGATGGGCGACATGGTGGCCAAAGCGATAGACCGTGCTATCGAAGCCTTAAAAAAGCGGGATTTAACTCTGGCTCACCAAATCATTGCCGACGACGACCAGGTTGACAAGCAGCGGTACAGCATTGAAGACAAATGCATCGGACTCATCGCCACCCAGCAGCCTATGGCGAGCGACCTGCGCATTATCGTAGCCGTTCTCAACATCATCATAGAGTTGGAACGAATCGGCGACTACGCCGATGGCATTGCCAAGATTGTCATTATGGTTGGCGACGAGCCGCCCCTGAAGCCGTTGATTGATATCCCGCGGATGGGGGAGATAACGATTGAGATGATTAATAACAGCATCCATTCTTTCGCCAGGCGAGATGTGGAATTGGCGATGCGGGTCGTCAGCATGGATACTGTCGTGGACGGTCTTTACGACCAGGTCTTTCGGGAGCTTCTGACCTTCATGATGGTCGATCCCAAGACGACGAACCGTGCCACCCGGCTCATATGGGTAGCCCACAACCTCGAGCGTGCGGCGGACCGCGCTACGAATATCTGCGAGCGCGTGGTCTTCACGGTAACAGGAAGGATGGAGGAAATAGGGGCTTCGAAGTACTAGCCAACAGGCAATGGGGTACCCCTTCAACCCAGCTCAGAATCCGCCTCGTGATTCAAGCCGTATTTTTCCAAACGGTAGCGCATCGAGCGGAAATTGATATGGAGAAGTTCCGCCGCCTTCTTTTTTATCCCCTTCGTTCTATCTAACGCTTTCAGCAGTAGACTCCTTTCAAGATCCTCGACCATCTTTTCAAGGTCGATTCCTTCATTTGGGATTTCGATGTCAACCGGTCCTTTTTTCAGAAGCGGCTGTTCGCTTAAATAGGATCGCAGATTGTGCGGGGTAAGTTCTTGACTACCCTCGAGAGCCACCGCTCTTTCGATAATATTTTGGAGTTCTCTCACATTGCCTGGATAGTCATAATTCAGTAAGATTTGAAGTGCCTCCGGAGAGATCTTCGAAATGGCTTTACTTAATTCTTGAGAATACTTTTTCAGAAAATGGTTAGCCAGGATCTGGATGTCTTCTTTCCGGTCCCTTAACGGGGGGAGTTTGATCTGAATCACATTGAGCCGGTAGAATAAGTCTTCCCGAAAACGTTTTTCTTTCACGGCCTCTTCGAGATCTTTATTTGTAGCAGCGATAATTCGGACATCCACCCGAATGTCTTCTGTCCCGCCCACTCTCTTAAATTCCTTATCCTGCAAAACTCGTAGCAATTTCACCTGCATGAGGAGAGGCAATTCGCTGATCTCGTCCAAAAAGATCGTCCCTTCGTCAGCTACTTCGAACAATCCCTTTTTGGTAGCAATGGCATCGGTGAACGCCCCTTTCATGTGGCCAAAGAGTTCGCTTTCGATGAGGGATTCCGGGATGGCGCCACAATTTAGCGTCACGAAAGGTTTCTCCTTCCGGGGGCTATTATAATGGATCGCCTTCGCCACCAATTCTTTGCCCGTTCCACTTTCCCCGGTAATCAAAATATTTGTTTTGGTAGGAGATACCTTCTCCAAAAGATCATACAACGCCGCCATCTTAGGGCTTTGGCCGATGATATTCCCAAAATGAAAGCGGTCTCTGACCACCTGTTTTAAAAGAATGTTCTCCTTCTGGAGATTCTTCTTTTCCAGTGCATTCTTGATGATCAATTTGATCTCTTCGACCTTGAAGGGTTTCGTGATGTAATCATACGCCCCTTCTTTCATCGCCTTGATGGCCGTATCCGCAGAAGCATAAGCGGTGATCATGATCACGACGGTTTCCGGGGCGTTGGCTTTAATCTTTTTGAGCGCAGAGATTCCATCCAGCTTCGGCATCCGGATATCGAGCAAGACCAAGTCAAAAAGATCATTTTCGACCAGTTTGGCAACTTCTTCTCCATTCGAGGCAAGTGAAACTTTGTACCCTTCCTTTTTTAGCATGATGTCTAAGAATTCCCTCATGCTTTGTTCATCATCCGCCACTAATATTTTGTCCTTGATCATTCTGGTTTCCTCTTTTTATTCGGCAGGGAGAAAAACGGTAAAGGTAGACCCTCTGCCCAATTCACTATCCACCTTGATCAAGCCTTCATGGTTCTCGATGATTTTATGGACGATCGAAAGACCCAATCCCGTTCCGCTTTCCTTGGTCGTAAAAAAAGGCTCAAAGATTTTTTCCTTCTCCTCCGGAGCAATCCCATTTCCAGAATCGGTGATGGTAATCCTTACCCATGCCTTCTCTCTCACCTGGGATGAGAGAGAAAGGTTCGTGCCCCCCAGAGCATCCCCTTTGCTTAAGTGAACCTGAATCTTTCCTCCGTCGGACATCGACTGGGCGGCATTAATGAAAAGGTTCCAAAAAACTTGTTTCATCTGGTCGGGGTCGATCCGTACCCGTATCTCTTCTTGGCGGGTGGGCCGCAGGACTTGGATCCCGTCACGAAAGGAAGGGGAACGGATGAGCAGGTCAAGGGTTTCTTCAAGAACCCTTCCGATCGGGTAGAGGATTTTATGGCTTTGAGGAGGTTGTGCAAAGAGCAGAAAGTCTGTGATCAGGGCATTCAGTCTCTCCGATTCCCTCAAGGTGATCTCCATAAGATGCTGTTGGGAGTCATCCAGCGTGAGCTCGCTTTTTAGCATTTGAATGGATCCGCTCAAGGATGCCAAGGGGTTTCTGATTTCGTGTGCCATCCCCGCTGCGAGCGCCCCGACAGCTGCCATCTTGTCCACTCGTTTCATCTGTTCTTCCATCTCTTTGAATTTTGTAATGTCCTGGAAGATCAGGGTATGGCCGATCAGCGATCCCTCTGGGTCAGTCAAAGGAGAGATGGAAAATCCAAGATAAATTTTTCTCCGGTCATGATTCGTCAGGAGAGTTTCATAACGTTGGTAGTCAGAGGAGGACTCCGGGACTTTCCTCTTAAGTTGTTCGACCACCTTAGAAATTTTTGGGAACAAGTCATAAATGGAAGTATCACTCAGGGATTCTCCGTCCCGGCTTAAAATTCTTTCAGCAGTTCGATTCATAAAATTGATGTTTCCGTTGAGGTCGATTGTCAGAAGACCGCTGTCCAGACTCTGAATAATATTTTGATTGAACGCCTCTAATTGATTGTAATCTACCTGCTTCTGGAGGAGCTCCTTTTTCTTCTTCTTCAATTCTTCTGATATGGCGCCGCTCAGGAAGGCCACAATATAAAAAGCAGCCATGTAAGTGATCAACGAATAGAAGATTTGACTGGCGTCGTAAATCGAAGAGGCGCCTAATGGATTGATCCATTCGTGAAGTTGGAGCAACAGGAGAAGACCGTAAAGGAGCGAGGAGAGGGAGGCTGACAAGAGAGCCCCCCGCTTATAAAAAATCGTGCTGCTTGCAATGATCGAGAAAATATACGTAACGGGGAAGAAGCTTCCTTTCCCCCCGGTAAAATAGATCAAGCCGGTGATAAAAAAGTGATCGATGACAATTTGGAAAAATGCAAATCGGTAGGGGTCTCCAATTCTTGTCAAAAGAAGTGCGTAAACGATCGTCACCAGGTAAAAGATACCTATAAAATAATAAAGATTGTTGGTCAAAGGGATGAAAAAAAATTGTTTTTTAGAAACTTGGAAAAGCAAGGTGATGGTGAGAAGAAGGGTGAGGATGATGACACGACCCAACATCAACCCCTTCACATTTTTTAACATTTTGGGGTGTGTATCGAGTGAAGGGGTTGAACGCGTGTCCATTCAATGCCACCATCTAACAGGATGAGATTTAGCCCACCGCGGAGGCCATATTGAAAATGGGGAGATACATGGCGATCACAACGCCCCCGATCACGACTCCTAAAAAACACATCAGAAGCGGTTCGAGAAGAGAGGTCAAATTGGACACAGCCACATCGACTTCCTCCTCATAGAACTCTGCAATTTTAGACAACATGGAATCCAAGGCACCGGTAGATTCTCCAACCGAGATCATTTGGATGACCATGGGAGGAAAGATATTACTCCGGCCCAACGGTTCTGCAATGGTCTCACCTTCCCGGATGCTGGCCCGCGCATTGAGGATGGCGGTCTCGATGGTCTTGTTCCCCGCGGTTCTTGAAACAATCGTTAGCCCGTCTAAGATAGGGACCCCGCTACTGACGAGAGTTCCCAGAGTGCGAGAGAACCGAGCCACAGCAATCTTTCTGAGCAATAGTCCAAATACGGGCAATTTTAAAAGGACACGGTCAATGACGGACTTTCCGCTTTGTGTTTGATAGTATTTTTTAAACAGATAGAAGAAAAGAATCAGGGCCGGGATAACGATGAGTATGTATTTCTTGATCATTTTACTTAACGTGACGACGATGAGCGTGGGAAGGGGTAAGGCATTCCCAGCCGATTTAAACATCGTTTCAAAAACGGGGATGACGAAGATCATTAATATCATCACGACAATAACAGCCACGGCTATAATGGTCGCTGGATACACGAGCGCTGATTTTACCTTCTTCTTAAGAGCCTCTGACTTTTCTATGTAGCTCGCAAGGCGGTTCAAAATATTGTCCAAAATTCCTCCTTCTTCACCTGCAACGACGAGGTTCGTATACAGGTCATTGAAGGTCGCGGGATGCTTCTTAAGGGCTCCTGCAAAGGTAGAACCTCCTTCCACATCTTCTTTAATCCCCCGGAGGACGTCTTTGAAGGTTTTGGTTTCTTGCTGGGAGGAAAGAATTTCCAAGGATTGAACTAGGGGTAATCCCGCGTCGATCATAGTAGCCAGTTGCCGTGTAAAAATAGCAACTGATTTCTGTTTCACTTTCTTCTTGAAAGGTGAAGGAATGTGGATCTCTTTTCCCTTGGAACTGATTTTGGTGGGGATGACGTTCTGTTGTCGAAGATGGATTCGAACAGCCGCCTCACTGGGACCTTCCATCTCTCCCTTTTTGACGGCTCCCTTGGCTGTCTTTCCTTCCCATTTATAAACTGGCATAATGCGTCTCCCTTGTTTTAGAGATAAGAGTTCTTCTCACAGCAAAGTAAGGAATCGGCGTTTATGATTGGCGAAACTCGTATCGATACAAGTCGAATAGACCCGAACACGGGAAACCGGGGAAAGAAACCGAAAAACGCTGTCTTCATCGATGAACCCCGACAAGCTTCGACTCTGATAAAGACTGCCTTCTTTTTAACGAAACAGGTTTTTGGTTCGCCATAAGCGTATCGGACCTAATTCTAAAGAGGAATTAAGCAGTTCTCGCCGGTCTCTCCTTCTTCAGCATGGTCGTGCCGGAACTGGAAAGCATCTGCCGGAATTCATCAGGATTATGGCTTCGCTCCATGGCATCCTCCAGAGAGATGATACGGTGTTCCACAAGCGAAAAGAGCGCCTGGTTCATCGTTTGCATCCCGAATTTTGACTGCCCAACTTGCATGGACGAATAGATCTGTTGAATTTTATCTTCCCGAATAAGGTTTCGAATTGCGGGGTTCGGAATCATCACCTCCATCGCTAAGGCACGCCCCTTGCCCCCTATCCTTGGAATAAGTTGTTGGGCTAACACCCCTTCTAAGACGAAAGAGAGTTGTGTCCGTATTTGAGTTTGTTGATAAGGAGGAAACACATCGATGATACGATTGATCGTTTCCACGCAGGAATTCGTATGCAGGGTGGCAAATGTCAAATGGCCAGTCTCTGCACAGATGAGGGCTGCCTCAATCGTTTCCAGGTCCCTCATTTCGCCGATGAGGATAATATCCGGGTCCTGCCGTAGGATGTGTCGAAGGGCAGCGGTAAAACTCTTTGTATCTTGGTTTACCTCTCTTTGATTGACAATGCATGACTTATGACGGTGAAGATATTCGATCGGATCTTCGATGGTCACGATATGGGAGTTTTTTTCATCGTTGATCTTGTCAATCATGGCGGCTAAGGTCGTTGATTTTCCGGTTCCCGTTGGACCGGTCACCAAGACAAGGCCTTTGGGTTTCTTAAGCAGCTCATTGACAAGGGCGGGAATTCCAAGATCAGAAAAATTGAGGATGTCGAAAGAAATGGCCCGAAAGGCTCCCGCCACGGCACCCCGCTGCATATAGACATTCCCTCTGAATCGACTCAATCCTTTAATTCCGAATGAGAAGTCTAATTCCCACTCCTCCTCAAACTTATGGCGCTGCGCATCGGTCAACACGCTATAACAGAGTCTTTTCGTATCGGTTGCTGTCAGGAAGGTATCATCGAAGCTCCCCAGCTTTCCGTCAATCCGGAATTGAGGAGCAGCCCCAGTGGTGATGTGTAAATCCGAGGCCTTTTTTTCAATGACGATTTCAAGTAATCTTTGTAGTTCTATCATATTCCTTTCCCCCAATATTCCGTCTGACGGCTTATCGGTCCTCGATCGTTGACCGAAGGACTTCCTCAATCGTCGTCAACCCGTCCTTAATCTTCGTGACTCCACTTTGCCTTAACGTTTTCATTCCTAATCGGATGGCTTCCTTCTTAATTTCAGAGTTGGAAGCCCGCGATAAGACAAGCTCCTTAACCTCCTCCTTCATAGGCATCACTTCGTAAAGACCGAGTCTGCCCTTGTATCCGGTATTATTGCAGATGGAGCACCCTTTCCCTTTATAGACCTGGATGGATTTCACTTCATCAGGCGGAATTCCTAAATCGATTAAGAGTTGAGGGTGAACCTTGACGGGTTCTCTGCAATCCATACAGATTTTTCTAATTAACCGCTGGGCCAGAATTAATACGACGGCTGAGGAAATTAAAAACGGTTCGATTCCCATATCAATTAGTCTATTGATCGTCCCTGGGGCGTCATTGGTGTGAACGGTACTGAGGACGAGATGCCCGGTTAACGCGGCTTGAACCGCGATCTGAGCGGTTTCGAAATCTCGAATCTCGCCGACCATGATGATGTCAGGGTCTTGACGGAGGAAGGAACGCAGGGCAGAGGCGAAGGTGAGCCCAATTTCTTCATGCATCTGGACCTGATTGATTCCCATAAAATTATATTCGATGGGATCTTCTGCCGTGATAATATTATCGGTCTCTTTGTTTAATTCCGATAAGGCAGAATAGAGGGTGGTCGTCTTTCCGCTTCCGGTTGGTCCGGTCACCAGGATCATTCCAACGGGTTTGTGGATCGCAGCCTTTAAATCAGCCAGGGAAGATTCTTCAAATCCCAGTTTTGTCATGTCCAATTGCAGCGCCGATTTATCTAATAAACGAAGGACAAGCTTTTCCCCAAAAAGGGTAGGGATGGCAGAGACACGAAAGTCCATTTCCCTTCCTTTTCCCGTCCGTAACTTAATTCTTCCGTCCTGTGGGAGTCGTTTTTCAGCAATGTCTAATTTCGCCATGATTTTTAAGCGTGAGGTCATCGCATTTTTGATTTGGATGGGAAGCGACATATCCCGCCTCAACACGCCGTCGATTCGATACCTTACTCGGAAAGTCCTCTCGTAAGGCTCAAAATGGATATCGCTCGCCCCCAATTTAATGGCTTTGATCAGAATTCCATTGACGATCTTAATGATCGGACCCTCCATATCCATGGAATTCTCAAGATTTTGACTATCGACAACTTCGACATTATCCACTGCTCCATGAACCAGTTTATCAAAATCATCCACATCAACCACGTCGTCATCAAGCGAGATGCCGTCACCCAGGGCGTCGTCCTTTGCATCGTTGAGATCATAATCTTTCGCCTCGAAAGAAATGCTTCCCAATCCCGCGACGTTTCCGCCCCCTCCGTAATATTTCTTTATCGCATCGATAATCTCCGTCTCCGAGGCCACGACGGGCTCGACATTGAAGCCGGTCATAAATTTAATTTCATCGATCACCACAATATTGCTGGGATCGGCCATCGCCAGGGTCAATTTAGGGCCCATTCTGTTGATGGGGATGATGAAATACTTTTTTGAAAGGCTGGAAGGAATTAATTTGATCACAGTTGGATTGATTTCCATTTTTGAAATCTTGACAGAAGGAACTCTATATTGGGCGCTGAGGAAAGATAATAATTCGTCCTCCTTAATATACCCCAATCTGACCAGGTTCGATTCTAAGCGGCCCCCCTTTAATTTCTGCTCGTCTGACGCCCTCTTGAGTTGGTCGGGGGTGATATAATTTCGCTTTATGAGAAGTTCACCTAAGCGCTCTGTCAATCTTGCCTCCTCTTAAGTTTCCAGAATAGTTTACAATATTCAAAAAGATAAATTTTTGTCAAGAGTAAAGTACCTATAGCAAAATGAGTGCCAATTTTTGCCTATTTCTAATTGTTGGAATTCTAAGAAGTTTAGTAATTTTTTACATCCCTCTTCTTACAAAATAGTGCAAAAAAATGGTACAATTGGCTAATAATTAACCGATATTATTTAGAAAATAACTCGATAATCCCTGACCCCGCCAGGGGAGAGGGCGGGGATAACGAACTCCTCATGTAAAATTTTGCAGAAAACAGGTTACGTCGAGCGGCGGGGGTAAAGGCACCCGTGATATTTAGGGACGATGAGCATTAAACGATAAACGACGAATAATGCATTATCTCTTCGGTTTATGGTCCATGGTTCATTTTACGAAATGGGCCTCGTAACCGAGACCATCGCTTAGGGGATGTAAAAGAATTTTTCCGGGAGGGGAATGAACCCTGGCCGTGTGGGGGTCCAAAGGCGGATTTCAATTCATCATTCGAGGGGGAGAGAGGGGCAATTTGACGATAAAAGAACTTCCTTTTCCCAATTCGCTTTCCACCTGGATTTCACCTTGATGAGCCTCGACGATCCATTTGCAAATGCTAAGGCCAAGGCCGCTTCCTCCTTGCTCTCGTGACCGAGCTTTATCCACTCGAAAGAAACGGTTAAATATCTTTTCCTGGTCCTCCTTGGCAATTCCAATTCCAGTATCCGATACGATGATTCTAACAAACTTTCCCCTCTCTCCTTCTAGCCGATCCGATTGGTTTCTCACAGGGGCTGGGTATTCTTCCTGGAGGGTGATATGTATAGAACCTCCTTCTTCAGTATATTTAATCCCATTTTCAATTAAATTTATAAGCAATTCTCTCATCCGCAAAGCATCCGCAAAAATATAAATACTCTGCTGATGATTCGATGTGGATAGGCGGAGTCTCTTGGATTTCGCTAATAGATCCATTTGAGCGGCAACGTCGGTGAGGATCTCCGTCAGATTAATATCTTCCTTATTCAACCTTATTTCCCCGGTATCCGCTTTTGAAAGAAGCAAGAGATCTTCAACAATTTGTGACATGCGATTAATTTCTTCCAAGTTGCTCTTCAAGGTTTGCTGATATTCTTGGGAGGACCTTTCCTTTCGAAGCATCACCTCGGCTTCTCCTTTAAGAATGGTTAAAGGAGTTTTTAGTTCATGCGAAGCGTCGGAGCTGAACTGCTTCATTTGTCGGAAGGATTGATCAAGCCGGGAGATCATCTCATTGAAGGTCTCAATCAATCTCGATATTTCATCCTTCACTTTGGGAGGACTAATCCGTTGGCTTAAATTTTGGGAGGTGATCATTCGAACCGTTTGGGTGATGTCATCAACAGGCTTCAATGCCTTATGGGCGAGAAATTGTCCCCCCAGAATGGCCACCAGGAGGGCTAAAGGGACTGTGATCATTAAGATGATAAACAGGGTGTTAAGGGCATCCTCGACCTCCTCCAAAGAAGAGGCGATTTGGACAATTTTAGTAACGCGACCATTTTCAACCACAGGGAAGGTGATAATTCGCAAGGGAGTGTTTCCAATAGAACGATTCGTTTCAAAGGTGATCAAACCCTCGGAAGCATTCTTCAGCGTACTTAAACTGATTGGGAGTTGAACATTTTTTAGATTATCAGACTTCCGGCCAACATTTCCCGATTCATCCAAGACCTGAATGAATTTGCCAATCGGTTTTAGGTTCATGGACGTTTCAAGGGCTTGGTCAATATTTCCGAAGCCAAATTTCGATAAGGGAGACGACGATTCCGAGGCGATGAATTCAGCAAGAGACCTCAATTTACTATCCACATCTCGATGAAGACTTTTTGAGAGGGTGAAATATAAAAAAGTACTAAAGGAGACTAATAAAACTCCTAATATCAAGACATACCAAAGGGTAAGTTTAAATCGAAGACTTCTGAAATGCATTTAGGCCCTTTTCATGATATAACCGACCCCTCGAATCGTATGGATCAGTTTGGGTTCGAATTCCCTGTCAATTTTTCTTCGGAGATAGTTTACATAGACATCGATCACATTGGTCACCGAGTCGAAATGGTAATCCCAGACATGTTCGGAAATCATGGTCCGGGTGAGGACCTTATCCGGATTTCTCATAAAATACTCTAAGAGAGAATATTCCTTCGCCGTGAGTTCAATTTCTTTCCCTTTTCGCATCACTTTATGGGTGACGAGAGACAGGGTTAAATCAGCTATTTTCAAGATAGGTTCCTTATCTAGCTTTTCGCGGCGTAACAGAGCACGGATTCTGGCCAAGAATTCCAAAAATTCAAACGGCTTCGTCAAATAATCATCGCAACCAGCATCCAGTCCCCTCACAGTATCTTCGACACTATCCTTGGCAGTCAACACCAGGATAGGGACGTTGTTTCGATTCCCTCGGATCCTTTTTAGCACCTCCAGTCCATCGATCTTCGGGATCATGAGGTCAAGAACGATCAAATCGTATTCATTCACTTCTGTCATGTAAAGGCCTGATTCCCCGTCGTAGGCATTATCCACCGCGTAATGTTCCTCTTCCAGTCCTTTCCTAATGAAATTGGCAACCTTTTTTTCATCTTCGATGACTAAGATTCTCATTTCTTTTTTAGCGACACCCCTAAAAAAGTGTTAATCACTCGCCCACAGCTTGTGAAATAAAGAAGGAATAAACGCTATCATTATAAATTTATTGTTAAAAAAAGCAATAGCGAAAATAATGCCCCCCAGAACCTTGACACGCTATCTTAACTTTGTTAGCATTTGCCAAATTTTCCATCCGCCGGGGAAAGGGAAAATCTTGATCAAATTGGCAGGGATCCAGATCTCCTGTTCTGAGGAGAAAGGGCGAAATATTGAAAAGGCGGTTAAATTTGCTCAAATCGCTACGGAAAGAGGTGCCAACCTCATCTGTTTCCAAGAGCTCTTCACGACCCATTGGTTTCCGAGAGAAATGAACAAACGCTACTTTTCTCTGGCTGAAAAGATGGATGGCCCCACCGTTACAAGAATGCAAAGGTTAGCAGGAGAGAATAAGGTCGTTCTGGTCTGTCCTATTTTCGAAATCGAAGAAGATTCTTTTTACAATTCGGCGATCGTGATCGATGCGGATGGGGAGATTTTGGGAAGTTACAGAAAAATTCATGTCCCTCAGATTCCGCTTTGGGAAGAGCGATATTATTTTTCGTCAGGAAATCATGGGTTTCCTGTCTTTAGGACCAAGTTCGCACCCATTGGTGTCCAGATCTGTTGGGACAACTTCTTTCCAGAAGGATCAAGAATATTGGCATTAAAAGGAGCCAAGATTTTATTTTGTCCTACCGCCGCTGCTTTCGCTTCACAACGGAAATGGGAAACGGCGATCTCGAGCAATGCCGTCGCCAACGGGGTTTACAGTTTCAGAGTGAATCGGGTGGGGAGCGAGGAGAAACAAGATTTTTACGGGAGATCTTTTTGTATTTCCCCAGAGGGAGAATTACTGGATAAACCGACAGGAATGAAAGACAGCATTGCTTTGGTTGAAATTGATCTAAAGAATATTGATCAGACAAGGAAGGAGTGGCCCTTCTTGAAGGACAGGAGACCTGAAACGTATCAGGAAATTTGTTCTGGTAAAAAACCAATTCAAGAGCCATGAATTGTCCCCCACCTTATGAAAGAGAAAAAAGGGTGTTATTTCTGACATATCGAGGAGATCATGGAGAGAAAAAAGTTTATCAAGGAATATGTGGAGCCGATTGTCATCGCTGTACTGATCGCTCTTTTTATCCGTGCTTTCATCGTTCAGGCATTCAAGATACCATCAAGTTCAATGGAGCCGACGTTGCTGGTGGGCGACCATATCCTGGTTAATAAATTTATTTGTGGAATAAGAATTCCTTACACCAATATCAAATTTTTTCAGTATAAGAAACCGGGGAGAGGGGATATCATCGTCTTCATTTTTCCAAAAGACCGGTCAAAAGATTTTATTAAGAGGGTTATTGGATTGGAAGGTGAAAAAGTCGAGATCATTAACAATAATATTTACGTTAACGACAAGTTGATGAACGATCCATGGGGCCACTTTATACTGGCGAGACCTTCGCTGGAGGACTTTGGCCCTATAAAAATCCCTGAAGGCTCTCTCTTCGTCATGGGGGATAACCGTGATAACAGTCAGGATAGTCGCTTTTGGGGATTTGTCAATATTAACAATGATGTGATAGGAAGAGCATTTGTTATCTATTATTCAGGTCCAAATTTCTGGGAGATATGGAAAATTTGGAGATGGGGTGAAATAAAATGGAGGAGAATAGGCAAACTGATTCATTAATGAGGGACGATGAACATTAAACGATAAACTACAAACAGTGTATTATGTCTTTAGTCCATTGTCCAATTGTTGATTGTTCATCAATCATGGTACCAAAAGATCCTCGTAACCCTGTCCGAGGAGCGCTTTTCATCATTCTTGTCCTGAAAATACATTTTCCCTCGCCCACTGAATATCTTTCCTAATCTGTTCAATAAGGAGCGAGGAAGATTCAAATCGGACTTCATCTCGAATTCTTTTTTTAAAACGAACCTCGATTTCCTTTCCATAGATCTCTTGGTTAAAATTCAAAATATGCACCTCCAGCAAAAATGGTTCTTGTCTTTTGGCGATTTGAGCGGAAAAAGTGGGATTTGACCCGATATTGGCGAGGCCGTTGAAACGTTGTTGATGCCACACCACCTCCACGGCGTAGACCCCTGTCTTTGGATAAAGCTCATCTGAAATTTCTAAATTTGCTGTAGGAAAACCCAAAGTTCCTCCTCTTTTTTCCCCTTCCACTACTTTTCCAATGATCGGATAATCTCTTCCCAATAACTTCGAGGCCCCTTCTACTTCTCCCGTTTGAATGAGAGTTCTTATCTTTGAACTGCTGACAATCGTTTGGCCAACTTTCAATGGCTCCACAACCTCGACTTCGAAATCAAAAACCTTTCCCGCCTCTTGAAGGGTCTGCGCGTCTCCTCCTTGTCCCTTGCCGAAATGATAATTATATCCAATGATGACCTTCTTCACCTTTACTTTTTCTACCAGAATACTTTTGATGAATTCGGAGGAGGCAATCTCTGAAAATGTCACCGAGAATTCGATGCAGAGTACGATCTCGATTCCCGATTTTTCGATCAGCATCATCTTTTTTCTAAACGGCGTCAGCAGGGGTAGGAACTTTTCGGGTGCAAGCACTTTGAGGGGATGGGGCTCAAAAGTGATGACCACTCCTTGCCCACGAATTTTGGATGCTTCCTCTTTCAGCCTCTTGAAGATCTGTTGGTGGCCCAAGTGCACCCCATCGAAATTCCCCAGTGTGACAACAGGATTTCGGAAGGGTCTTTTTAGATTTTGAATTCCCTTAATAATCTCCATGACAAAAAGCACAAAAAAATATCTTAAGAGTTGATCTTCACCGCAATTTTATACTAAAATAATACCCGTTGAAATTCAATCAGTGGATTACGGCCTTTTTTTGCGCTATGCGCCATGCACTTTGCTATTTTAAACACAGGCCGAAGTGGCGGAATTGGTAGACGCGCTAGATTCAGGGTCTAGTGGGGTCACACCTGTAGGGGTTCGAGTCCCCTCTTCGGCACCAAACCGCATTATTCCAAAATACCTGAGTTCCGTTTTTTCATGGCCACCGTAGAAAATTTTCGAAAATTCAGGGAATCATTAAAAATTATTAAGGTTTTGCTGAGAAATTGAAATCGTATTTGAAGAAATCTGTTGAGGTCTTTATTGGGGAGGGTTCTCTTTGTGTCGGTCCTGTCCCTTCCCTGAAGCATTCAAGGATGCCGTCCTTCTCTAAACTGAGCTGACCTGTTTTGGGGTCGATCTTTATAAATTCTATCCCCTCCTGAGGAGCAGGGAAGTCTTTAACAGGTTTATCTTTCAATATCTTTGACATGAAAGCGACCCAGATAGGGGAGGCTGCTTGTGCCCCTGTCTCATTTTCGCCGAGTGATCTCTCTTCATCAAAACCTACCCACACCCCTGTGATCAATTCAGGGGTGTAGCCAATAAACCAAGCATCCATAAATTGGTCCGTTGTCCCTGTTTTTGCAGCTACTGGCCTGCCCAGCGATCGGGCTCTCCAACCCGTCCCTTGTTTGACAACACCTTCCAAAAGATAGGTCATCAAGAAGGCAGTCTGAGGCGCAATTATTTGTTCTTCCTTCGAGGATGCTTCAGAATAGAAAGGAGGCAGATTTTCTTCTAAGAGGTTCCCATCCCTGTCTAAGATCCTTTTGATAAAGATAGGCTTAAAGAGATTCCCTTGATTGGCGAATACGGAATAAGCTTTGGTCAATTCATAAAGAGAGATACTTGAAGAACCAAGAGCCATGGAAAGGTCGTTGTGAAGAGGCGAGGATATCCCCAATTTCTGTGCATAACTCTTGATATAATCAGTGCCGACCTCTCGCGCGATCTTCACGGTCACAACATTGACGGAATGTGTGAGGGCGTTCCTCAAGGTAATCGGTCCAGAAAATTTTCCTTCAAAATTCTTGGGTTTCCATTTTTTGTCTCCCCATTCAAAAACGATCGGAGAATCCACGATAACAGAGGAGGGTGTAAAACCATTATCGAGGGCAGAGGCATAAACGATGGGCTTAAAGGCAGACCCGGTTTGCCTGCGGGCTTGGATCACGCGATTAAATTGACTTTTTCTAAAATCCCTTCCTCCTACCATTGCCTTGATATATCCAGTTTCCAAATCAAAACAAATAAGAGCGCCTTCCGGCGCTAATGGTATATCAGCCGTTGGATATTTTTCCCTTTTTTCTATCTCCCTTAATCCAGCCTCCATCGTCTCTTCAGCCGTTTTCTGATAGTGAAGATCAATCGTGGAAAAAACCTGAAGGCCATTTTTGTAAAGGGCATCTTTCCCATATTTCTCTTCGACATAACGTCTTACGTATTCTACGAAATACGGTGCGCTTTCGACAGAAGGTTTTTCTTCACCCCGGATGGCATATGGAGTTTTGCTGGCTTTACTTGCCTCACTCGACGTAATAAAACCTTCCTCGGCCATTCGATTGAGAATATAGATTTGTCTCTTTTTTGCCTGTTCGGGATGCTGGTATGGAGAGTTTTTGCTTGGTGCCTGAGGAAGTCCGGCAAGCACAGCACACTCCGCTAAATTTAATTCTTCAACCGTCTTGCCGAAATAACTTTCCGCCGCAGCCGCCACCCCATAGGCCCCATGACCCAAGTAGATTTGGTTCAGATATAAAAAGAGAATTTCCTCCTTGGTGAGATAGTTTTCAATTTGATAAGCCAATATAGCCTCTCGGATCTTTCTCGCGAAGCTTTTTTCAGGAGAGAGTAGAAGTGATTTCACTACCTGTTGGGTAATGGTGCTCCCTCCCTGGACAATCTCTCCGGAAAAAATATTTCTAAAAAGGGCCCTAAGGATGGCTACATAGTCTAAGCCTTTGTGGTGGAAGAATCTTGCATCCTCTCCCGCGACAAAGGCCTGAATCAGATAGTTTGGAATTCTGTCCAGAGGGACTACCTGTCTTTTCTCATAGAAAAACTCACCGATGACCTTGCCATCTTCAGAAAATATTTTTGTAATGCCCGATGGTTTGTAGTTCCT
Organism: Syntrophaceae bacterium UBA1163; assembly: GCA_002311635.1. Taxonomy (GTDB): domain Bacteria; phylum Desulfobacterota; class BSN033; order BSN033; family UBA1163; genus UBA1163. The sequence goes on along the minus strand of DBZJ01000100.1, from coordinate 45,795 downwards.
CAACGTTTCGATGCTTGGAAGATCGTGTGTGAAATAAAAATAAGAGGCTGCTCCAAATACCGTGAGAATAGTAACAATCGTCATCATCACAACAATTGATATTTTTACGATTTTTTCAATAGAAACAGGTTTGGCAGTCTTCATTCTTAGTTAAAACGAATATCCTTCACCCAAATCCCGATTTAGGAGCCGAAACCCTTTTCCCATCCGGTCATTGCGAGCACCTGCAAGGTGCGCGGCAATCTCATTGAAAAAGGCGAGATTGCTTCGTTTCACTCGCAATGACAATTTCTAAATCGGGATTTGGGCTTCATTAAGTCCTTGACTTCTCTTTTGGAAGGATATAATAATAAGGCAAATTTTTCAACAAATTAGTCAGAAGCGGAGAACCTGAAGTAGCAAAGGCAAGAGAGATCCTTCCAATTTTAAGAGAAATGGGAGACAAGGCGAATGAACGGCAGATTAAGTGAGACTCTATCCATTTTGATCCCGATCTATAATGAGGAAGGAAACCTCTCCATGCTATACGAGAAATTGATGACGGCATTGAAAAAGGCGGGGAAACCTTATGAAGTGATCTTTGTCGATGACGGAAGCTCAGACGGGACATTGGAAATTCTGCTCGATCTTAGGGAGAAGAATCCAAACGTAAAGATCGTTAGTTTCTCACGGAATTTCGGACAAACCGCAGCACTTAGCGCTGGAATCGATTTCTCCAAAGGGGATATCATCATTCCGATGGATGGTGACCTTCAGACGGATCCGGAGGATATTCTTCCTCTTCTTGAAAAGATTGGAGAAGGATTTGATGTGGTAAGTGGATGGCGGAAACGTCGTAAGGACCCCTTTCTAACCCGCCGATTACCCTCCATCTTTGCCAATAAAATCATCTCATGGATTGGGGGCGTTCATCTTCACGACTATGGATGCACTCTCAAAGCCTATCGTAAAGACATTTTGAAAAATATTAGACTCTACGGGGAAATGCATCGGTTCATCCCGATCTATGCCCAATGGATCGGGGCCCGCGTGTCAGAAATTCCGGTTCGTCATTTTCCGAGGGGGTCTGGTTCATCGAAGTATGGAATGAGTAGGGTCTTCAAGGTCATTTTAGACCTGATGGTGGTTAAGTTTCTTTTGTCCTATTCCCAGAAACCCATCTATGTTTTCGGTGGGATGGGACTTTTGATGATTTTGGGATCCATTCTGGCCGGGTGCTACGCGGTTTATTTGAAGTTTTTCAAAGGGACTTCCTTCATTTTGACGCCGCTACCTTTACTGTGCGTTTTTCTCCTGTTGTTAGGATTTTTGTCCATTCTGATGGGCTTTTTGGCTGAAATACTAACCCGAACATACTATGAATCGCAGGGAAAGCCTACCTATCAAATTAAGGAGACGATTCCATAGAAGATATGGGAAGGAATGTTTATCGTTTTCGAAGCTTGACACTCGGTCCTCCAGCACCGAGCTTCGGGCTTCGATACGAGTATCGTTAGCATCAACCTTTCATACAGTATAATGAAGAAGAATCACAGATACGGAACACGATAATTCAATTCTAAAATATCATGTGCGGTATTGTCGGGTTTCTCACCACAAAGGCAGCAGATATTCCCGAATTTGAAATCCTAAGGAAAATGCGGGATGTTCTCGTTCATCGCGGCCCGGACGAGGCTGGAGAATACATTCGTCCCCTGGATGAAAAAGGCCCCTTCGTCTTCTTTGGACATCGCCGTCTCAGCATCATCGATTTGACGACTGGGCATCAGCCATTATCTAATGAGGACGGAACGGTATGGGTAATTTTTAATGGAGAGATCTACAATTTTAAGGAATTGAGAGAAGAATTGCAGGATAGGGGTCATCAGTTTCGTACCAGGTCAGATACGGAGGTTATTGTTCATGCTTATGAAGAGTATAAAGAAGATTGTTTCCAATATTTCAACGGGATGTTCGCTATTGGGATCTGGAATGAAAAGGGGGGTCGATTGGTATTGGCGAGGGACCGCATAGGTAAGAAACCCCTTTATTATAGCCTGATTAATGAAACCTTCCTTTTCGCTTCTGAGTTGAAAACGATCATGGCTTATCCCGCCTTCCCGAGAAAGGTCGATCCCTCTTCCTTTATGAAATATTTATTTTTTGAATTCATTCCTTGCCCTCATACCATTTTTACGAATGCTCAAAAACTTCCAGCTGCCTCCTATCTTATCTGGGATAAGAAAAAGATAGAGATTAGACAATACTGGTCCCCTTTTGATCACCAGAAGTGTGAAGAAAGTTACTCTGAAGCCGAAGCGGAGCTGAGAATGATGGACCTTCTCAAAGAGTCCGTCAGACGCCGACTCATAAGCGACGTGCCACTGGGTGTTTTTCTAAGCGGCGGGATCGACTCGAGTGCCATCACTGCCCTGGCTCAAAAAGAGGTTCCTGGGAAGATAAAAACGTTTTCAATTGGTTTCGAAGACCCTTCTTTCGATGAGTCGAAATATGGATGGTTGGCATCGAAATATATTGGTACCGAGCATCATGAACAAACTATGACCCCTATTGATTTACTCAACATCATTCCCAGGTTGCCTGATATTTTGGACGAACCGATGGCAGATGCATCCATTTTACCAACGTATCTTCTTTCCAAATTCACTCGTGAACACGTCACGGTTGCCTTGGGTGGAGACGGGGGAGATGAACTGTTTGCGGGATATCCAACCTATCTGGCTCATAGATTTGCCAACCAATATGAGCGCTATTTAGAATTTTTACACCCGGCGATTAAGTTTTTAGGGAATTTACTCCCGGTCTCCGACAAGAATATAAGCTTTGATTTTAAAATAAAGAAATTTCTTTCTGGGATAGATTATCCAGATGGGATAAGGAATTCAGTCTGGCTTGGCTCCTTCGCATTTTTAGAAAATGAAAAGGTAACATCCCCGGAGATCCGACAGCACTTCAATCGGGATCATTTGGTTGAGGAAGTTTTGTCATACGGAGAAGAATGCCCTTGCGAGGATCGGATAACAAAGCTTCAATATCTCGATATGAGACTGTATCTCCAGGAAGCCATTCTGGTTAAGGTAGACCGTGCCAGTATGGCGTCTTCTCTGGAAGTGAGAGCTCCGTTCCTCGATTACAAGTTGGTTGAGTTTGTAATGGGCCTTCCCTCGACATTGAAATTGAAAGGGTTCACTTCAAAATATATTTTGAAAAAGGCGATGAGAGGTTGGATTCCAGATGAGGTGATAAACAGGCCGAAGAAGGGGTTTGGCGTCCCGATCGCTAAATGGGTCAAAAGGGAGTTAAAGGAACTATTTGAAGATTTTCTCTCGCCGGATCGAATAAAACGGGAAGGATTTCTCAACCCTGAATACGTCACGCTCTTGCTTCAAGATCATCTGTCTAATAAGAAAGATAATCGAAAACAGCTCTGGACTTTACTTGTATGGGAACTCTGGGTGAACCAGTTTCATCCTTCGTTTTGATTTCATGTTTTCCAGTTTTAATGGTCCTATGAATCTCTTCTGGCAGTTCGTCTGTATGATTACTTTCGGCGCAGCTTGCTGGGCCGCCGGGAATATTCTGCTCAGGTGCTTTTTGGGCAAAAACATTGACTTACCCTCTACGGCCCGTCATACTCTTGCCTTTACAACAGGAAACGTTTTGTTTTCATACCTTTTAACAGTTTTAGGATTTATCGGGGCCTTTGTTCCGATAATACTTTGGACTCTTTTTTTTATAGGGATTGGAATAGCAATTTGGCAGATTAAAGTAGAATTCAAAAGACCATCCACGCTCGGATTGATAGATCAAACGATTCAAGAGGATACCGACAGAGAGATAGCAGGAAAAATAAAAAAGGAAAAGATTGCAAAAATTATTTTAATTGTGATAGTTGGGCTCTTCATTGTACCAGCGATTTTTCAAGCAGCAACTCCACCTTATCTCCGAGACTCTTTGGTTTATCACCTCCTATGCCCAAAAGTGTATTTGAAGGCAGGCCGCCTCGTGCACATCCAGGGAAATCTATTCTCAGCATTTCCCAAAGGGCAAGAGGTCATTATGACCCTTCTACTGTCCAACGCGGGCGATCGCGCGGCCCAGGGGTTTTCGGTCTTTCAGCAGGTTGCCGCAATTGGGGAGCTTTACAGCTTAACTTACCTAATGGCTGGACCTTGGCCGGCCGCATTGTGCACGGTTGGATTCGCCACAGTTCCCCCTGTCATGTACTTCACTGGAAGTGGCTATGTCGAGCCAGCCCTTCTCATGACCCTTGGAGGAAGTCTTTTAGTTTTATTCCTTTTCTTCCGACCTGGAAGGGAGTCGAACAAGGCTGGAAGCTTGGGACTCGGACCTATTTCATTGATTGGGTTCCTGGCAGGTTGGATGCCTGCGCTCAAATATAGTGGATTGATCTATTTAGGATTGCTCGGACTGATCCTCTTGTGGAGCCAGAGAAAAGTACTTCCTAAAAATGCTCTAAGCATGATCGGAGTATTCAGCCTTTCAGCGGCGCCAGGTCTTTGTTGGATGGGGTGGAACTGGATGACCTTGGGCAATCCAGTATATCCCATGGGCTGGTTCCTTTTTGGTGGAAAAGGCTGGGATGAAGCCAGGGCGCTCGCAATGTCTCAGTATTTAGATATTTATGGAATGGGAAAGAATTTTCTGGACTATCTTTTCCTTCCGTGGCGGCTGGCCTTCTTAGGAAGATTTGACACAACACATTTCGACGGCGCCATAGGACCATTCCTAATTCTTAGTGTAATTCTAAGCGCGGTTTCGGCCATGCTTTTGTATCGTCGCCGGTTGATGGGGAGTATGCTGAGACAAATAGGATTGATGTTTGTAGTATCCGCTGCATTTTTTGTGTTCGGAACGCAGCAAGTCAGGTTTTGGTTGCCTTCTCAAATGCTGGCTTGCGCTTTTGCCGCTCCATCGGTAGAGCTTCTCGTAAACTGGGCAAGAAGGAGACACTTGATAAATGTTTTGCTTTTGTTGGTTCTCATTGGCTCTCTTGCGTGGAACATGTGGTTTCTAGGCACGCAGTTTTTTAAGGTTGGATTCTACAGGCCGGTCTTGGGCATAGAGCAGGAGAAGGATTTTCTGATTCGAGAAGTCCCGGGTTACCCTGCCATGGAATTTATCAATCAAAACCTACCCCCACATTCTTACTTGCTTTGCATATGGACAGGAGCATATGGGTATTACCTGAGCTGCAAGTACTATTCTGATACTTTTATAGAAGACACCACGCTGAAGAAATTCATTCACGCATCAGCCAACGGAGAAGAACTCTCCAGAAGGTTGACCCGGGCTGGATTTACCCACCTTTTTTTGAACCTTCCCTTATTGGAAAAAAACATGGAACAAAACGAGCGAGTTATCTTTGGTCACTTTTTGAGCAACGAGACCCATGAGCTTTTTCGCTACCAGAAATATAGGGTGTTCAAGATCCTTCCCTCACCCAATTGAACTTCATTCAATCGGCATATCAATCCCCTTTTCTCCTGGGGATCTAGGGTCCCAGAGAAAAAGATATATAGAAGCATCTGTCGGAAATTTGTTGAAATTAAGAAAACTCCCATCGAAGTATCCTTTTAAAACACAAGGAGAATTCCCTTTGATCTCCTTCGCGGTCCTTTTTCCTCCAATAATCCATATACGGCCTTTGTCAGAAAGATACTGGTTGCAACAGGTTTTGGAACAATAGATTGTGTATTGACTATTTTTATAAACAAAAGATTTCCTGAATGCGATCTCATTTTCTGAAACCTTATAATAAGGAATCTCATAGTGCCGTTTCTCCGGGTAAACCCCGAAATAGTGAAGTATGCCTGGGATATAGGCCATGTCGCTATCGAAAAGTTTATCTCCTTTCCGGAGTTGGCCCTTTAAATAATTTACTAAACCTCTGAAATCTTCCTTCTCAGCGCGGTAATAGAGTGGGAGGATCACGAGATTAGATGCGATAAAAAGGATGACAAAGAGGAGTCTGAATCGCACAAATTTGTTTAATTTTTCAAATCTATCTTCGATAGCACTAAGCGACAGGTGTAGAGCGATGAAGAAAAGAGGTAGAAAACAGATAAAATACCGGGAGGTAATGAAATGAAAAACATCGAATAACTTACAATACAGGTATAGCCCACCGATCGGTAAGATGAAAAGGGCAATGAGAATTAGGGCATTCGTACGATATTTTGAAAAGAAAAATAAGGCTATTAAAAGGACCAACGAAACAAGTGTGAGAGGTAGATAAGGTGCCCAATCATTTAATACACCAGATAAAATATCCCAAAAGGAGAACAAGAGTTTGAGTTCATAAGGATCTATCAGGGGCTGGCCACGGTAGTTTAGCGCCAGAAAAAGTATCCAGGGAATACAGAAGAAAAGAAGGATACCATTTAGGATCAAACAGTAATAAAATCGCGGTCTTTTATTTCCATTTACTCGATAGAACCATAGGATCTGAGAAAAGAAAATGAACGGGATAGAACTGTAACTTGTGTAAAATAATGTCGCAAAGGAAAAGGGGGCCAATACCAAATAGCGCTTTTCTGAAGTTTTCAAGTATTTCAGAAAAAAATAAAGGCTCACCATTCCTAAAAACATTTCGAGCGAATAAGCTCGTCCATCCTGAGAGAGGCAAATATGGTAGGCCATAAAGGTTAAGGAGAGCGTGCATGGGAGGGCAATACCGGGAGAAAATGATCTTGCAAGCAGATAGATCATAGGGATGGAAAGGGTTCCGAAGATCAGTGGAATGATGCGGAGGTCCCTTTCTGGTTTGGTAAATGGGTAGAATTGGTGGGTAAAGATGAAGAAGAGAGGAGGGTGAAGGTATGAGGGATTCTCCTTATAAAAGTTAAATTGGCCTCTGAGACCATCCCTCGAATCATTGAACGTATGGATTTCGTCTATCCAGAGTGATTTTCGATCAAAGGTGTAAAATCTCAGGGCAAACCCTATGAGGAGGCAGAGTATTAGGATCACGATCTCTTTTTGTTTCGAGTCACTCATAAGGGTCTTAGGTGATGGTAAAGGTAAAGATGCCAGTTTAGTAGTTGGGTAAGATCGTTAGTCATAAAGCCTTCTCATCACCTTTTAACATTGCCCAAACTGGCTTCATGACCTTATCCCTTACCCTTGATACTAAAGATTCTTTATTCGATCGGCATGTCAATCCCCTTTTCCTCTGGAGATTTAGGATCCCAGAGGAAAAGGTACATGGAGGCATCGCTTGGAAACCGTCTGAAGTTGGCAAAACTCCCATCAAAATATCCCTTTAAAACACAGGGAGAACTTTTCTTGATCTCCTTTGCTCCCTCTTTCCCGGTAAGAATCCAAAGTCGATTCCCATCTGCAACATATCGGGCATAGGGAATATTGGAATGGAATATTGTGAAGCCTCGGTTTTCGGAAATAAGAGATGCTCTGAATTCGAACTCCTTTTCGGGTTTCTTCCATGAAAAGGGAATTTTGTAATGCCGGTTTTGTGGATACACTCCAAAATAGTGAAGTATTCCAGGAATATACGTTAAGGTATTGACAAAAATCATATCCCCATCCCTGAGTTGGCTATTCAGATAATTCACCAAACTTCTGAAATCTTGTTTTTCGGAGCGATAGTAGAGAGGTAAGATCACCAGATTGGACGCGATAAAAAGAATTACAAAGAGAAGGTCCAACCGGATCAGCTTATTTAATTTGTCAAACTTCGTTTTAACCGCACCCAGAGAAGAGAACAAAGCAACAAAAAAGAGAGGGAGAAAATTGATAAAGTACCTCGAAGTGATAAACTGAGTCACGGTTAAAAGCTTACAGTACAAATAAAGTCCTGCAACTGGAAGAACGAAAACGCCTAAAAGAATGAGAGCATTCCTTCTATTTCTCGAAAAAAATGGGAACAGGATTAGTAAGATGGTAGAAATGATCATCAAAGGTAAATGGGGTACCCAGTCGTTTAAGATTCCATGCAGTATCGTAGAAAGGGATCCAATGTCTTGGAGTGTAAGGGGATCCATGACAGACTGACCGTGATAATTCAAACCAAGAAAAAGAAGCCAGGGGAGACAGAGAAAGAGAATGATGCCATTGAAGATTATAAAGCATGAGAAAGCCGGTTTCTTATTATCTTCCCTCAATTGGTAAAGCCACAGAATCTGGGATAAGACAATAAATTGGATAGAGCTGTAACTTGTATAAAACAAAGTGGCGAAAAAGAAGGCAGCAGGGATCAGATATCGTTTTTGGAATGTTTTGAGATGCCGCATAAAGAAATAGAGGGCCGCCATTCCGAGAAGCATGATTAGCGAATAGGGACGACCATTCTGAGAAAGATAGATGTGATAAGTCATGAAAGTTAAAGAAACGGTACAAGGGATTGCGATATTCGGAGAGAACTGGCGTGAAAGGAGATAAAGCATTGGTATCGAAAGGATCCCAAGTATTAGAGGGAAGATTCGAAGGTCTCGTTCTGGTTTTGTGAAAGGATAGAATGAATGAGTGAGAACAAAGAAAAGAGGGGGGTGAAGGTAAGTTGGGTTTTCTTTGTAATACTTCAGTTGGTTTTGGATACCATCTCTCGAATCATTATAAGTGTGAATTTCGTCAATCCAGAGGGATTTTTGATCGAAGGTGTAGAACCGAAGGGCAAAGCCGATGATTAAACAAAGGATGAGGATAATCATTTCTTTTCGGCTTCCCCTGTTTTCAATCGGATGATTGAAATCCATTGGGTCCAATCTCATTTCTTAGCAAGACAGTAAATAGAAACGCCAAACGGGAATGAAAAATGTTTAAGCAAATAACGTTCAAGCGAAAAAATGGTTTTCGAAACGAAATTGATCAAAGGAGAATTTATCTCATTTTCAGATTCAACCTTCAATCCAAGAAACCGAATTATGCGCCTTCCAATAAGAATAGGAATGAAGAGAAAACAATTGAAATAAGAGGCCTTTAATATTTCGAAGCCCCCCTCTCTTAACTTGTTCGTAATTTCCTCCCTCAAATACCTCCTTTTATGTCCCGTCACTTCATCCTGAGTTCCCCAAAGAAACTTGAAGGCCGGAACAGTTACGATGAGCATCCCTCCGTTACTTAATACCCGATAAAATTCACTGATACCATTTGCATCGTCATCCAGATGCTCGAGAATATCCATTGCAATAATTAGACCAATCGCATTGGACCGTACGGGTAATTTATTTAAATCAGCATTTAAAAGAGAAACCTTTAATTTCTTTGAGATGAGGGATAAAGCGTAGATTGATCGATCTAATCCAATTGCATTTATCCCCACCGATGACAATACCTTCAGATTTGAACCAGCCCCGCAACCTATGTCAAGGGTCATAAAATTTGTCGGAACATGAATGGATGATAAAACAGATGCCAAGAGTTTCCTCCTAACAACGAACCACCAATGGAAACTCTCCACCTCGCTTTCAACATCATAAGGGTTAAGATTTTTTCCTAATTTGGATTCATCCATTGACGTTTTCTTAGCATATGTCGTGATATTGGTCAACTAAACAGTGTCTCTTTCTATTAAAATCGATTTTGACGTGGTGTCGCGGTGAACTAAATTTTCAGAGATGAACCATTATTAAACAACTTATTTAACTTCCAAAGGATTTGGCTTAGATGCTGAGGATCCAATATATTCTCAACAAGTCAACTTAATAAAGAGAGATTTATTCTAATGTCTCTTTTTGGAATTAAAGAAATCCCTCGCCATTAGGTGTCCAATTTAGTATACTTTTTTAAAAGCCTCGTTTGGCAAGAATTGGTATCCCTTAAGGATAGGCAGATTATGGAGTAGAATACTATTTCGGAAGTTAACAATATTTGTCACGCGTAGACAAAAAGTGGGGATTTAGTTTGCCTTTATAATAAAGCAAAACAGGGTATGTGAGTTTCTATATTTAGTAGTATGATAATAACCCCTGAGATATCAATTAGTTAAACGTGTTAATAAAATGCTTGGAAAACTCTTTAATTTGGCACAAATTATGCTGGAATACCTGTAAAATTTTATGAAGGAGGTGATTCTAAAAAACGTTCTTCTATATTGGTTAGGGGGTCTCGTGTTTTTAATGCAAAGTGCAAAAAATTAACCGTTGATCAAAACAAAAAAGGAGGTATCAATTATGTTAAGAAGAGAAAAAGGTTTTACATTGATCGAGTTGTTGATCGTCATTGCCATCATCGGTATTCTGGCCGCCATTGCCATTCCGATGTATAAGACACAGACAATCAAAGCCAAACTGACAGAAGTTACAAATGGCATGAGTAATGTGGCAAGTGCTGTAGCAGCATACATGCAGGAGACTGGTGGATGGCCGACTGCCGATTCTCAGGATTTAATTCAAAGCAGTTTAGGTGTTTCAACTAAAGCCCTTACAAGAATTGGTACGCTGACTGTAGTCAAAGGGGTGATTACTGCGACGATATCAGCAGGTACCATTGATGCTACCGTTGATGGCAAAACTCTTGCAATGGTGCCGACTTCGAATACGGACGGATCTATCACTTGGAATTGGTCCAGCGCCGATATGCCACCGGCGTATATCCCGAAACGATAATTTAAGATCTCTGATAATATAATGTTGGTGCCTCAAGAGTTATTCAAGTGAAATCTTGGGCACCAACATTATTTTATTTTTGAAAACAGAACCCTTTAATTTGAGAAGATAAGGGTTTTAAATGAAAAATAATAGATTAGGCTTCACGTTGATCGAGTTATTAGTGGTGATTGCAATCATAGGCATTTTGGCCGCTGTTGCTCTTCCTATGTATAAGGGTTATACGATTACGGCCAAACTGTCTGAAGTTGAAAATGCGATGTCCACCGTTGCGAGTGGCGTCACAGGATACTATGAACTCCAGAACTCTTGGCCTAATTGCCCTTCGATACCTGCGGTTGCAGATAGCCTGGGTGTCATGTTAGGCGCTGTTGGAAGAATTCAAAATTTATCGGTTTCGGGCGCGGACGGCTCAATTAATGCAATAGTTCAAAGCATTGATCCAATAGTTGATAACAAAACATTGACTCTAACACCAACTACAAATACTGATAGTTCAGTAACGTGGAATTGGGGGTGGTCCCCGGATTTTCCTCCTCAGTTTAGGCCTAGGAGGTAGATGAAGAGGTTTCCGATGAAATCCAATAGAGGGTTAACGCTTATTGAATTATTGCTCGCGGTAGTAATTGTAGGAATACTTGCGGCAATTGCAATCCCAGTTTATAACAGTTATATGCAACAGGCGAGGAGGGCCGATGCCAAAACTGCCTTAGAACAATTGAGAGCGGCGCAAGAGATGTGGAGAGCAGAAAAGGGAGGCTATTCAACAGATGTCACAGGAGTGGAGCTTATCACGACGATGGGCGCTCCTTCAACAACAATAAGCCCGTACTATACTTGGCAATTTAGTGGAACGTTGAATGTCAATTCTTTTACTGCTGAGGCAGACCCAGTTGGTTCGCAGACTTCGGACTCTGGAGGGAAATTATATATCAACCAGGCTGGTAGTAAATGGAGTGTCGATAAGGATGGAGTATTGCACTATTACCCCGCAGATCCCTCTTCGGCGTGGGCGAAATAATTTGTCTAAACAGGAATGAAATGAAAAAGCAAGATAATTTATTTATCTTGCTTTTTTTGTTTAATAATTATAATTAAAGGTCAATAAGTCGTCGTGGGTTGATGACAAAGCCCGCGTCGCCAATCGGTAGAGGGCTGATTCAACAGACAGGATACGTAGCCTTTTACTGACGATTCAGGCATCATAACTGTAACTTTAAGAAAAACTATGGACCTTTCAATCGTCATCCCGATGTTTAATGAGGCTGAGAATGCAGAATCTACCCTGAGCCGGGTTGAGGAGGTGTTGGCTTCGTTCAGGGGGAAATATGAGATTATTGCAGTCAATGATGGAAGTCTCGACAACACCCTTGACGTTTTAAGTCGATTAGCGGGGGAGGATAAGAAGTTGAAAGTTGTTTCTTACTCGAAGAATGCCGGCCGTGGAATGGCATTAAGGAAAGGTTTTAAGGAATCGAGTGGAGAGATAATCGTTTCCATTGATGCAGATCTAAGCTATAGCCCGCAATATATACTCGATCTCGTTGAGACGTTGAGGAGAGAAGCCGAGGTTGATCTCGTCCTTGCATCCCCATATATGCCCGGAGGAGGGGTTGAAAACGTCCCTGTTCTTCGATTATGGGTGAGTAAGCTGGGAAACAGAATACTTCGATTGGTCATGCCGAACCGGATTTACACATCCACCGGGATCTTCCGTGCCTACCGGAAAAAAGTTCTTGATTCTCTTGAGATCGAATCAGATGGGAAAGAAATCCACCTCGAGATTCTCTCTAAGGCATTAGCCCTTGGATATCGTGTTAAAGAGAGCCCGGCGATATTAAGCAGTCGGAAGAAAGGTAAATCCAAATTTAAATTTAGGAAAACAGCTCTCTCTCATCTGGTCTTTTCTGCATTTGAAAAACCCATGATCGTATTTGGTTTTATCGGACTTTTAACTCTTACTATCGGCCTTTTGATTGGTCTATATATTGCGTATTTGAGGTTCTCGGGAGATTTGACGCCTGGAAGACCGCTCATCACATTTGCCATCTTATTAATTTTAGGAGGGATTCAGATACTCTCATTTGGGTTTATTGCTATCCAGATCGTTTCTCTTCGAAGAGAGATACTCCGGGTTCAGAAGGAGAATTTAGAATTAAGAAATGAGATGAGGAAGCCAGGAACTCAGGAAAAAAGCCAAGGATAAATAGCCTGAAGAAGCCATGAAACTTAGGATCAAGCAACAAAATCTATGGAAGCGATGAAACCAGGAAAAGGATTAGAACATGCAGGACTAACGAACAAAATTATCGGGTGTGCGATTGAGGTCCATAAGAAATTGGGACCTGGATTTTTGGAATCGGTCTATGAAAACGCCCTTATTATCGAATTGCACAAACAAAATCTCAAAGTTCAAAGACAGCGGGAAGTGGTCATTAAATATGATGAAATTGAAGTTGGAAGGCACAGGCTGGATCTCATTGTCGACGATACTATTGTCGTTGAGTTGAAGGCAGTCAAAAATGTCGAAGATTTCCACTTCGCAATCGTAAAATCTTATCTTAAGGCACTGGGCAAGGAGCATGGTTTGATCATAAATTTCTCCAAACCTGTTTTGGAGGTAAAAAGGGTTATTCGTAAATAAATTCTTGTATTCCTGGTTTCCTTATTATAAGGAATGCAGGAAGGCAAGAAAAAATCATTTTGAATTCTCCTGTATTCTTGGCTTCCTTATGAGGATTTTATTCCTTACCAATGCCTATCCGGATTTTAAGGATTCCTATCGTGGCATCTTTATCAAAAAAATAGCCTCATTGCTACAAAAGGAAGGATACGAAATTTCTGTTGTTACTCCGAGGATTTATGAAGGGAGCCGTTATTTTGAAGAAGAGGATGGGATAAAGGTCTATCGTTTTCCCTTTTTTGCCAGAAACAAACTCCTCGTCGAGTATAAAAAAATCCCGTTTCTCAGAATGATTCTTTATTATGTCACCGGGTTCTTCTTAACGGTTTATACCGTGTTAAGGGACAAATGCGATGTGATTCATGTCCACTGGGCGATTCCAACAGGCCTGATCGGGGTTTGGATTAAGGCCCTTCTAAGAAAACCATTTATTGTAACCATCCATGGTTCCGATTTAAGAATGGCTTTAGATAGACCGGGATTTCTTAGAAAGATATTTGTCTATGTTTGCAAAAAAGCGGACCATCTCAATTGTGTCTCAGAGGTGCAGAAAAAGGAATTAGAGCGATTGGGTGTGCCAACTAAAAAAATCTCAACAATTCCAATGGGCATTGATGCCTCATTTTTAGAGACCGGGAAGAATAGGGAAGTGGAGTCGTGGAACAGACCTATCACGATTCTGAGCAATCGGAACCTTCTCCCGATCTACAACGTTTCTTTGTTAATCCGGGCTATTCCAATTGTCCTGAAGGAAGAACCGGGGACAAAATTTCTAATTGCTGGAGAGGGGTCTGAGAAAGTGGTTTTAGAGAAAGAGGTAAAGAACTTGAATATCAATTCATCTGTAAAGTTTTTGGGGCGGGTGCCCCATGACCAGATGCCAAATCTTTTGTCCCAAGCAGATATTTATGTATCGACCTCTCTATACGATGGGACGTCAGTTTCTTTGCTTGAGGCAATGGGGTCCGGAGCTTTTCCGGTGGTCACAGATATTCCGGCCAACAGGGAGTGGATTATTAATGGAGAGAACGGATTTCTAATTTCTCCACACGAACCAAAATCCTTAGCCAGTAGGATTATCGATGCCATTCGTAACCATGAATTGTTACAGAAAGGTCCAACAAAAAATCGCCTGATTGTTGAACAAAGGGCATTATGGTCAGAATATATTAAACGAATTAGGAGCATTTACACGAATATCTTGAATTCCTAAAATTGGAACGGTATAGAAATTGCTTGTCATTTATCAATAAAGAATTGATCTTGGCCCTATGGGGGAATCAATGTTCGTGAATTTTCCAATATTGTCGAGTGCTTGAGAGCATTATTATTTTTTTTCATTTTTGTGTTCGGATAATGAACGGATTACAAAAATAGAGCTATGATTTACAAAAGTTGCCAAAAGATTAAAAGTCAATAGTCCAGAGGGAAGGGTAAGGATGCCGGTTTGGTTAAAGGGGTATGTTGTTGGGCTTCAAAACCTTTCACATAAGCATTTAACTAAAGACCAAACTGGCTTCGTAGCCTTTACCGAAAACGATTTCCCCGGTTCAATGGTTAAGAAGACTTAACGATCAGTCGCCAAAATGGAAAAACAGGTAGAAAGCCCAAACATATTTAAACCATCTGGAGAGATGCGGGATCTTCGACTTCTCGAGGAGTTGGGAAGGAACCCTATTATCTCGCAACGCGAGTTGAGTCACAAATTCGGCATCGCTTTAGGGGTTACGAATGCCTGTTTAAAAAGGATGGCTCGGAAAGGACTCATTCGAATCCGGGGTCTAAATCATCGGAAAATTGGATACTATTTAACTCCAAAAGGTTTTGCAGAGAGAGCGAAACTTAGTCTTCATCTCATTTCTTATATCGTTCAACATTATTCAGAATTGAAGAATATTATTAGTCAGAAGCTACTGGAGATGCAAGGCGAGGGGTTACAGCGAATTGTCTTCTACGGAGTGAGCGATGAGATGGAAGTGGCTTACATTACCCTTCAGGGAGTGAATTTGAAGTTAGTTGGAATTGTTGAAGATGATGAGAAAATGACACCACGAATCATCTTTGGCTACGAAATAGAACCCGTGAGTCGGGTTCAGGAACTCAAACCCGATGGGATATTGATCACTTCGTTAATAGATAGCGAAAAAAAGAGGGAAAGGCTTGAAGATATCTTCAGCCGGAATTCAATTTGCATAAAAGATATCTGCGTTCCATAAGCAAGTCAGGAACTGATGATTGTAAAGTTTTGGTTATGGAGGCGATCCTTCGTGACGGATGTTTTCAGCTACGGGCATGAAAATTCAATAGGTTTCAAACGCGAGACACGGACACGGTCACGTTATTTTCAGGGTTACTGAAATGAAGGTTATGACAGCCATGTATACGATTAGAAGAGGGGGGGCTTACGACAGATTCGTCATGATGCTCGAAGCCTTTTTGGAGAGAGACTGTGAAATCCATTGTCTATCCTTGTCTCCGATTCAGATTAAACATTCTCTTTTCCATAACCATGTAATGTATTTCCCATTTAAAACGACAGATGGTTTGATAGTGAGATTGCTGGTTCTTTCTGTATTTCCTCTGTGGTGTATTTGGATAGCCTGGAGAAACGGAATTGATCTCTTAATCGCCTTCGGGTCCCTATATGCCTTTATACAGGGTTTTTCAAAATGGTTTCTAAAAAGGCCTATGGTCACCTTCATCAGGGGAAACTCATCCTTCGGTCTCAAGATGAGGAATTCTTTTAGATATGCCGTGTATTTAAATAGGGCTATAGAAAACATCGGGTTACATTTTTCTGATCGGATTATCACCAATAATATCACCGCCCGGGGAGAAATTCTAAATGGATTAGGGAAGAAAAAAAACATCGATGTTCAGGTTCTCTGTAACAATATTCCTCCCATGGACATTCATGAACCAGAAGATATTTCCAAGACCAGAGAGAAATACGGCATCACTGGAGATGCGAAAATTTTGGTGACAGCCGGGATCTTAAACCGGGGCAAGAATATTGAAACCCTAATAGAATGCTTACCGAAAATCCAAGCAAAAAACATTTATGTCTTGGTTGTGGGAGAAGGCTCCACCAAAGCTGATTCCCGCTATCAGGAGTCCTTGCAAAGGTTGACAAAACAATTAGAGATAGACAAACGGGTTATTTTTACAGGTTGGCTTGAGAAAGAGGATCTTTGGAAGATTTTCCTTGCTTCCGATGTCTTTGTATTACCTTCATCGAGCGAAGGAATGCCCAACGCCATGTTAGAAGCCCTCGGACTCAACCTGCCCTGTTTTGGGAGCAGAATTCCTGGTGTCATAGATATTCTCCAATATGATGAACTGACATTCGATCCGAGGGATGAAAAGGCTGTTGTGGATAAAATTCAACAACTCTTTACTGATCAAGAATATCTCGATAGAGTGAAGGGATTATGTCAGGAGAGAAAGAACGCTTTTGTATTCGACTGGAAAGAAAGGGTTTTTCAAGTGACGAATGATACCCGTTTGTCAGTTGCCAAGAGATAAGATCTCAGAGAATCTTTTGAGGATGCGGATTCGTCATAAAGAGATGGAAGATCAAAGCCCCTTTTAGGAAGAATAGGAATAACAAAAATGATTAGCCGATTCAGATTATTCAATTATGCCCAGGAGGAGCAGGGAGTTGAAAATGATTTTTGAACCTAAAATAGAAGGTGAAATCGACGCGAAGGAATTGTTTCTAGGAAAAGGGGTAGTAGTTGAAAAGGGAGTCCTGATTACAGGTAAAATCGGGGCAGCTAATAAAGTTGTGTTAGGCGATTTTTCTTTCATCGGGCAACAAACAAGGATAATGGTTCCAGAGTTTCGCTTAGGTGATTACAGTAAGGTGCATTGTTTTTCCTTCCTCCACGGGGAAAAAGCACTGCAGATAGGGCGCAACTGTTGGATTGGTGAGAATACGATACTAGATTCGATGGAGGGGCTTGATATAGACGATAATGTTGGAATTGGCGCCCACAGTCAATTTTGGACTCATATTCAGTTTGGAGATATACTAGAAGGTTGCAGGTTCTTCTCAAGAAAATATATGTATGTGGGAAAAGATGCATGGTTCGTTGGTCATTGCATTGTATCGCCAATTCACGTTGGTGAAAGGAGTATGGCGTTAGCGGGATCAGTGGTTACTCGGGATATGATTCCAAATCATATTTATTCCGGGGTTCCCGCAAGAGATGTAACGGACAAGTTGGGATTTCAATTCAAATCACCTAGTGTTGAGCAAAAAGCTAGTAAATTACAGGAAATTATTGATGCCTTTGTAGAAAAGCATCCGGAGCACAACGGGCAATTGATCGTAATTTCGTCACCCAATGGTAGAAAGGAAGGGGTCTGTTGGTTTGATGTATCAGAACGTACCTATAATAAGACTTATAGCCAAGCCGAAGTCTTTTTTTTGAAGGAGAATATTCCATTAATCAAATTCGTTCCGTTTAATGAACCGCCGTTTGTAAAACGCCAACAGGAGACTACAACTTCTAGGAAGAATTTACATGGGGGAATTTGGTAACACCAATGTGGAAAACAATTTGATTCCACTTAATCAACGTCGATCGCCAGGATTATGTTCATTGCGGTCTCGTATGCTTTACATAGTTTAAGGCCCCTTGGAGTTGTCTTGATCTGGCGAGTGCAATAGCTATTAAAGAAGTTTAATGGAGGTGGTGAACGTGGAGAAAACCATACTGGTTACTGGTGGTGCCGGTTTCATGGGAAGTAATTTTGTAAGGTACCTCTTTGGCAAATATCCTGAGTATAAGATTATCGTTCTGGATGCCCTAACGTATGCCGGAAACATTGAGAATTTGCCTGTGAATATTAACACTCACGCTGAGAAGAGAATAGTTTTTTGGTATGGTAATGTGAAGAATGGAGGGCTCGTCGATACGATAGTCTCCCAATCAGATGTAGTCATCCATTTCGCAGCCGAGACCCATGTTACTCGCTCTATTTACGATAATTATATTTTTTTTGAAACTGATGTCTTAGGCACTCAGACAATTGCTAATGCTGTCTTGAAATATAGGGATCGAGTTGAACGTTTCATCCATATCTCGACATCAGAGGTCTACGGAACGGCATTGAAAGAAAAGATGGACGAAATTCACCCATTAATGCCGATGAGTCCATATGCTTCCGCAAAAGCTGGTGCAGATCGACTTGTGTATTCGTACTGGACTACTTATGATGAACCCGTCATCATCGTCCGACCATTTAACAATTACGGCCCCTACCAGCATCTTGAAAAGGCAATCCCGCGATTTATTACTAGTTGTATCCTAAATGAGCCAATTCGGGTTCACGGGAACGGAAACGCTTCCAGAGATTATATTTTTGTGCAGGACCTTTGCGTCGCGCTTGATATGCTGTTGCATGCAGACCTCGGAAAGGTGAAAGGAGAAGTATTTAATGTCGCCGCAGGAGTCCACCGTTCGGTCCTTTCCATCGCAAAGGATATTGTAAAGATGATGGGAAAGGACGAATCGATTATTGAATTTGTCGAGGATCGGCCTGGACAAGTGTTTAGGCACACAGGTAATATCCAGAAGATGAAAAGACGTTTCCAATGGGAGCCCAAGGTTACCTGGGAAGAGGGGCTTCGGAGAACCATCGAATGGTATCGCGAAAACCGGCCGTGGTGGGAAAAACAACTTTGGATGAGAACAATTCCCATCATCACCAAAAGCGGAAAGAGAGAACTGCATTGAAAGAGAAGATATGTCTAAGGGGGAATTAGGCTTTGGTAGATCTAAAACGTGATTTTGTTTGGATGTTGAGTAGTAGAACCTTCGCCATAGCCGCTGGGTTTTTGGCGGGCGCTTTGATCAACCGCGCTTTAGGGCCTTCGATGAGAGGGATTTATGCCGAAATGCAGACGTGGATTGGGTTATTTGCAGTTGTTTTTGGCATTAGCATGGACACAGCAATCTATCATTTCGCGAATAAATCCCTTTACGGGACCGATGATAAGGCAAGGTTCATGACCATCTTGTTGTTAAGCCTGATCTATGCCCTTTCGGCATCTATTGCCTTGACCGTTTTCGCAGTTTTGTTTCCACGAGAGATTTCTTCTGAGGCTTCAAGATTTTTGTTCCTCCTTAGCATCGTTTTGGTAGCTACCATGCTCGTAGGGAACCTCACTATTTTTTTACAATCCCTTGGAAATATTCAATACTCTGCGATTATAGGATACGTTCAAGGCGTGAGCACTGCAGGTATCATTAGCATAGCGTATCTTGGGAAATTGGTTGATATTAAACTTATCTTGTTCAGTGTAATTATTGTACAGATGGTAACATTGATTATGCTTTTTTTACGATTTAAAAAGGACAAACTGTTAATTGGAAAGGTTTCAAAGCCGCTTGCGAAAGGAATCATTATGGCAGGACTGAAGCAGCATATAGCTACAATAGCAACATTCATTTATATGAGAATCAACCAACTCATCGTTTTTCGATATTGCGGAGAAACCAATGCAGGTATTTTTGCGGTATCTCTGACAGCTGCTTTCTATCTGATGTTTATACCGATGACCTTTCAAATGGTCTTGTACCCCAGAGTAATTCATGCAATGGACGAATATGAAATCACAGTTCGATCTTTAAGATTAGGTTTTTACCTATGGGGAGGAGCCGTTATATTAATGGTTATATTTGCCAAGCCTATTTTATTGTTATATGCAGGAATAAAGTTTTTAGATTCCATTAGTAACTTTCGAATACTAATGGTGGCCGCGTGGTTTTTACCTTTATCCTCTATGATAGCGCCTTATTATGTGAAGGCAGGTGCCTTTGGACTCGCATCATTATTAGCGATATTATTAGGAATAGTCAGCATAAGCCTAAACATCTTTTTGGTTCCAAGATATGCAGCTATGGGAGCTTCTCTTTCAACGGCCTTGACATGCTTTATTGGGTTCTGTGTCACTTTAATATTCTTTAGGTACCTTACGCGGAAGAATCCACTTATTATATTTGACCCAGATTTTAGGGCAGAGATCGTATTGTTCAGAACGCACTTTTTACGAAATATAAGATGAAAAATAAAATTGAATTTTTTAGACACAACCTTACAGAAGAGGATATCGGACTTGCAAACCAAGTTATGCATTCAATATTCCTCACGACAGGTCCTATGGTGACCCAGTTTGAAAAAAGATTAGCAGAATATCTGGGCCTTCCTGAAGTTGTCGGCTTGACCAGTTGCACTGGAGCTATGCACCTAGCATTGCTGAGACATGGAATTGGACTTGGGGACGAGGTGGTTACAACGCCGATGACCTTTGTCGCAACAACCACGGCCATCCTTCAAGCAGGTGCCATACCCGTTTTTGTAGATGTCTGTCGGGAAAGTGGATTGATTTTACCCGAGATGGTGGAAACAGCTATCACCGAGAAGACAAAAGCTATCTTGCCTGTCCATTTGTATGGAAGGATGGCCGATATGCGGGGGTTTTCAAGACTGGCCGAAAAACATAAGTTAGTATTGATCGAGGATTCGGCTCATTGTATTGAAGGTAAACGGGAAGGAGTAAGGCCCGGCCAGGTTAGCCATGCCGCATGTTTTTCCTTTTATGCCACTAAGAGCATGACCTGCGGAGAAGGAGGAGCCTTAGCGTGCGGCTCTCAAGATGATGCCTCATGGTATCGTTCGGCAAGGCATCACGGGATCTCAAAAAATGCCTCCTACCGGTACACCCAAAAATACGAACATTGGGATATGGAGATAATGGGATGGAAATACAATATGGATGACATTCAAGCTGCTCTGTTAATTCAACAAATCGATAGGTTAAACAAACATCGAAAAAGAAGGGAGACTCTTGAACAGTTATATCGAGAGCGGCTGAAAGATGTAGAAGGGCTCAAATTCATGGAGCCACCTTATGGGAGTGAAATCAGTGGCCACCACCTTTTCACAGCGCTTGTCCCCAAAAAGGTTTCGCGAGATAAGGTGATTCAAGGAATGGAGGAGAGAGGAATTGGGTTAGCCGTTAATTATCGTTCAATTCACACTCTGAAATACTTTCGGGAAAAATTCGGATATCACCTTGAAGACTTTCCAAATGCTCTTGAAATAGGAAATCGCACCATCTCTCTTCCTCTGTATCCGAGGCTTACTGAAGAAGAGGTCGAATTGGTTTGTAACACCTTTAAAGACGTTTTGTTGACCTTATCATGATCGGAATCCGTAAAACCTTTGTTGGAGATGTGGTTCTTGAACTCTTATGCCTAATATACATTATATGTGATAACTAATTCCTTTTCTTTTCCCGGAGCGGAGCGATGAGCTTTTTGGTATTTTGTTCTTTTGAAGTCGGGGGAATACCTTTTCGGATGGCGGACATTCTGAACCGCCATAAGGTTGAAACCTACTATATCTATTTGGGTAAGAACACTGCGGATCACAATTCAACCCAGTTCCATTATGGAAAGTTATCATGGAACTGGGATTTATCGAAACTGTTTCAAGATGATCTGAACAACCCTGGAAGAATTATCCAATTATTATTGCAGGTCCAAGAGAAATACAGCATCAGTGATTGTCTAGCGATTGGAATAGACGCCTATCTCCTCAAAGAGGCAGGTATTCCGTACAAATATTGGACCTATGGTTCAGACCTAGACCAATACTGTTTCATACGTGCCAGTTTATCAAATCCAGTGTTGAGCAAGAGATTGTTGATCCATCCCCTCCGTGTTTATCAGGAACGACAAAGAGGGAGAAAATCCATTCGGAGATCAGATTCAGTCATGATCGCTCCCTATCAATTTAAGGCCCTGATGAAGGTGAGTTTGAACAAGGAAATGTATTTCTTGCCGCACCCTTTAAATATTTTGGAATTTAGTGAATTGGAGAAAAAAAGAAAAGAGAATAGAGAATCTATATGTAAAGAGGTGGGAGCTGATGAGTATTTCTTTTCGTCAACGCGGCATGTTTGGGCTGGTTCCTCGAGAAAAATGAACGATAGGAAAGGAAATGACGTTGTATTGCATGCGTTTGCGAAATATCTCCGCTTATCTAAAGGCCGTCGTTCCAAACTTGTTCTGGTGAAGAAAGGTCATGACGTTGAACATTCAAGAAAGCTGGCTCGTAGCTTAGGAATCGAACGTTCTGTTGAATGGCTCGAGGAAATGAAACGGGAGGCGCTGGATAAATATTACCAGGGAGCATCAATTTGCTTCGGCCAATTCGGTGCCTCAGTAATTAATTTTTCGGTCCTTGAACCCTTGGCCAATGCGAGTGTCTGCGTCTCTTTCTTTAAGGAGACGAATTCTTCTCTTCCTTACTATAAAACCATTCCGCCTGTGTTCAACAGCCGAGAGCCGCAAAAGATTGCTGAGTTTATGATTCGGACGCTAAGCAATGAGGAAATCTACAATGGTTTATCTTACAACTCTTGGCTCTGGGTTAAAGAGAATTGTTCAGAAGAGAAATTTGTAGAATCGTTCTTGGGATTATTTCAAGAGGCATAAGATTTAAAGATGGGTGACGAGAAGGAAAGGGTTAAAGGGGGCCATTTTGAATTCGGCAGAAACTGGGGACGGTTTCTTAAGATATTGAATAGAGAACGAATTTTAGAAGCTGAAAAATCACTCAAAGAGATGTTAGGAATAGAAAACCTAAATTGTAAAAATTTTCTCGACATTGGTTCAGGTAGCGGTCTATTCTCTCTTGCTGCCAGGAAGTTGGGGGCTAAAGTTCATTCCTTTGATTACGATTCGTTATGCGTTGCATGCACGAAAGAGCTGAAGCGACGCTATTTCCCCGATGATAAAAACTGGATTATTGAACGTGGGGATATTTTAAGTTGGCCCTATCTAAGCGGCTTAGGAGAATATGATATTGTTTATTCGTGGGGAGTGCTCCACCACACGGGGAACATGTGGAAAGCTCTAGAAAATGTCGTTCCGTTAGTTCGTGCAGGAGGGCGACTATTTATTTCAATTTATAACGATCAGGGTTTATTAAGTCAATTTTGGAAATTGATTAAGAAAACCTATAACCATTCCCCTAAATTACTAAAAATTATTATGATCTTGGGGGTGGGTGCTTTTTTGCAAACAGGTGCTGCATTTATCCGAATCTTGCGGGGACAGAATCCGCTTCCTTTTAAATCCTGGGCTGACAAGAAAAAGAGCAGAGGAATGTCAGTTTGGCATGATCTTGTTGACTGGGTGGGTGGATATCCTTTTGAAGTAGCTAAGCCTGAGGAGATATTCGATTTCTATAGGATGAGAGGTTTTACTCTCATGAAGCTGAAAACGTGCGCCTGGGGACTCGGTTGCAATGAATACGTGTTTATTCGGAAACGGGAAGGAAAATAACGTGGAGCCAGTTGCGGGATTGGAAAAATCTCATGACGTGAAGCCCCTTATACCGGGCACGGTGTGATTCTGTATCGGATATTGTCATCCCCTGCCACCGGCCTAAGAAGTGCATAGAGATGAAAGTACTCATGGTTATTTCACAATTCCATCCAATTATTGGGGGAGCAGAGAGGCAAGCGCAATTCCTTGCTCAGAAATTGATCGAAAAGGGACTCCAAGTCAAAGTGGTGACTGGATGGTGGAAACTCAGAACTCCACGGAAAGAGACTATCAACGGAGTTAAGGTATTCAGGAATTTTTGTTGCTGGGGATTGTTTGGGATCAGGGGGATGCGCTTTCTCGGTGTTTTTTTCTACGCGATCAGCCTTGGCATTTATCTGCTGACCAATCGAAAAGAATACGACATCATCCATGTCCATCAAGTACTTTACCCGGCTTTTATTTCTACATTTATTGCCAAAGGCATTTTGAAGAAACCGGTCCTTGCCAAAATGGGGTGTTCCGGGTTGACAAGTGATATAAGAAACTTGAAACGTTTCCCGTTCGGTAGTCTCCAGTTAAGGTATCTTATCAAAAAACTGGATTATTTGGTAACAGTGAACAATGAAGGTGGAGAAGAATTCCACGCTCTCGGGTATCCTTCAGGGAGAATTCTGTCCATTCCAAACGGAGTAGCACTCCCTTCGGACGGAAAAGGGAAGTATGATCAAGTCCTCTTTGTCATCACCACTGTGAGACTCGACAAGCAAAAGGGAATCGATATCCTTTTAAAAGCATGGGCAGGGGTTGTGACTCATGAAAATAATCTGAACCTTCTCATAATAGGGAAGGGTCCTCATGAACGCGAACTCAAGGACCTCTGCCAATCCTTAGGGATTTCCGATTCAGTAAAATTTATGGGAGAGGTTATTCAGGTAGAGGAACAGTTAAAAAAATCCGATATCTTCGTCCTTGCCTCGAGGGCAGAAGGAATGTCCAATTCGCTGCTGGAAGCCATGAGCCACGGGTTGACTTGTATCGCCACGAATATCAGTGGGAATGCGGAATTAATGGGAATGGGGGAAAATAGCAGAATCCCTAAGGGAAATTTTACGGCTACGCCTAATGGACTGCTATTCCAACCAGAGGATATTGACGGCCTTACCAAGGCCATTCTCTTCTTGGTGAGGAATCCAAAAAAGAGGGAGAATTTGGGAAGAAGTGGTCGCCAATATATTCAGAAGAATTTTTCCATCGATTTGGTAGCAGAAAAATATATTACTTTATATCAGCGTATGTTGAATAGGAAATCCTAATGTGTGGAATCTGTGGAGAAATAGATTTTAATGAGGGCGTCGGGGTGGAGCCCATTCAACGGATGTGCAGAGTATTAACTCACCGGGGGCCTGATGATCAAGGCATGGTTTTCATCAAAGGTAATCAATATCTTGAGGTAAAGGATTCCTCGGAATTCATTCCTGATACAAATCCTTTTGAGGTTGGGTTGGGGCATCGGCGTCTTTCTATCATTGATCTTTCAATAGATGCTCACCAGCCTATGTGTAATGAAGATGGGAAGATCTGGATTGTCTTCAATGGAGAAATTTATAACTTCCAAGAACTACGGGATGGGTTAGAAAAGAAGGAGCATAGGTTCAAATCAAAATCGGATACAGAAGTTATTCTTCACGCCTACGAGGAATTTGGGGTTGAATGTTTAAATCATTTCCGCGGAATGTTCGGATTTGCAGTATGGGACTCCAACCTCCAGCGATTATTCATGGCCCGTGACCGATTGGGGAAAAAACCTTTAGTCTATGCTCATCAAAACGGTCATTTTGCTTTTGCTTCCGAGATTAAAGCCCTTCTCCAGATTCCGGGAATCGAAAGAACAGTAAATGCTACTGCCATCCATCAGTACTTGACCTATCAATACGTTCCTTCTCCAGACACAATATTCGAAGGAATAAAGAAACTACCTCCTGCCCACTACCTTCTTTATGACCGAAACGGTAATATCAGGATAGAACGTTACTGGAAGCTCAAATTTAACTCGAATCACCAAACTTATACCGACGCGCAAGAACTGGGGGATCGGATACGAACGGAACTCGAAGAGTCTGTGAATCTCAGGTTGATTAGCGATGTTCCGCTGGGCGCCTTTCTAAGTGGGGGTGTGGATTCCAGTCTCATCGTTGGAATCATGGCAAAGTTTAGCGAAAAGCCTGTTAAAACTTTTTCCATTGGCTTTGAGGAGAAAGATTTTGATGAACTTTTCTATGCAAGATTAGTTTCGAACCACTTTGCTACAGAACATCATGAATTCGTTGTGAAACCGAACGCAATTGAAATTCTGCCTAAGCTGGTATGGTACTATAACGAGCCTTTCGCCGATTCCTCTGCAATCCCGACCTATTACGTTGCAAACATGACGAGGGATTATGTGAAGGTTGTGCTTACAGGAGATGCAGGAGACGAAAATTTTGCAGGATATCCCCGCTATCTCCGGAGTAAATATGTATCGTGGTTCACCCGGTTACCTGAAAAAGTGCGAAGAAACCTCTTGCCATCCTTCTTGAGGATACTCTCCCAATCACCCTGGAGGCGAGAGACACTGAACCGCCTTGCTGATTTTACAGAAATGTTATCCTCCCATCAAGGACGAAATTATGCCGAGCAGATAAAGATTTTCAATCAAAAAGACAAGGATGACGTTTTATCTGAAGATTTTTCGAGACAGGTGAAGGGAACGGACCCCTTGGACTATCTGATTAAAAAATATGAGGAAGGGGACACGGATGATCTTTTAGAAAAACTGCTTTATCTTGATATGATAACCTACCTTCCTGAAGACCTGCTCGTCAAGATGGATATTGCCACCATGGCAAATTCTCTCGAAGCCCGAGTCCCCTTTCTCGACCATAAGTTTATGGAATTGGTCGCTGGAATTCCGTCTCATTTGAAACTGAAAGGGACGAAAAGTAAATTCATCTTGAAAACAGCTTTTAAGGATTTTCTGCCTGATGCGGTTTTCAAGAGGAGGAAAATGGGCTTCGGAGTCCCGGTTTCAAGATGGTTCAGAAATGAATTAAAAGATTATGTCTATGATATTCTGTTGGATCCAAGAACGCTAAAGCGGGGATATTTCAGAAGGGAGGGCGTCGAGAGACTATTAGACGATCATATAGCGTTGCGTTACGATCATTCTTCGAAGATCTGGGCTTTACTCTTTTTAGAGATTTGGTTCAGGGTCTTTATCGATAGGGAAGGAGATTCCTTTTTGTATGGGGCTTAGTAGGAATAGGGTAGACGAATTCGCTGCGATTGAACTTGAAGGTGGCGGGAAACCCCTCAGGCTAATCGGTCTCTGTTTTCTTATCTCGGTATTTGTTGCAATACTCTACTTCAATTCGTTAGGGAACCAATTTACAAATTGGGACGATGGGATGATCTATCAGAATTCCCAAGTCCGAAATCTGGACTGGACGGGGATTAGAAAAATATTTACCCTCGAACAGGGGAATACTTACCAACCCATCCGTATGCTCAGTTATGCAGTGGATTATTACTTTTGGAAATTAAACGCTGTTGGATATCATATCACTAACATCCTCTTTTACATCCTTACCTGCATCATGATCTTTTTCACAATTCATCTCCTTTCTGCTGAGTTGAGAAAAGAAGCATCTCCGAATTCTCATGGGCGGGTTGCGATTTTTGGGGCGCTTCTTTTTGCAGCCCATCCTGTGCACGTCGAAGCCGTTACTTGGCTTGCGGCCAGAAAAGAAGTCCTTCAAGGATTCTTTTTCTTCCTTGGGTTCTATCTATATCTTAAGGCAAACGAGGAGGTGGGACGAAGAGCTTTTTACCTTTACCTAAGTCTCGTGGTCCTATCCATCCTCTTGGCCACTCTTTCAAAACCTTCTGCAGTTGTTTTCCCAGGGGTGATTGCAGTCTACGAGATCTCGAAAAGAAAAAAAGAGGTTGTCACTTTTTTTAAACGTCACTGGGTCTTTCTCATCTTACTTCTAATCCTATCGACTATCTTCACATTTATTTTAATGAAGGTGATGTTGGAGGCAGGAGGCATTAAACACTATAAAGGGGATACTTTCGCAAGTAACCTTCTCGTTTGCGTCTATGTGTTTCTGCAAAGCCTTCGGCTTCTTCTCGTCACGATCAATTACTCGGCAGCCTATTCCTTTTTGGTCAATATGCCGGTGTTTTGTGCGAAAAATGTGATCTTATTCCTTGTCGTATTCTCTCTTTTTGCCGTTAGTATCCTATCTCTTCGGCGGACCAAGGTCATCTTTTTCTCCTTTTTTTTCTTCTTCATTACGCTTCTTCCTTACCTTAATATTATTCCGATCAGTACGCTCAAGGCGGATCGATATGTATTTATAGCCTCTTTTTCTTACATTTTCTTGCTGGGTATCGCTTTCGACCATCTCTATTCTTATCAGCATAAAAGGTTTTCGGAAGGGTTCTTCAAATTACTGTCAGTAGTGCTCTTTGTTTGCCTGTTAGCAGGTTATTCGTTCATGACGATCCGACAAAACACCCTATGGGAAAACAGCTACACACTGTGGACTGACGCGGTTCAAAAGCATCCTGAAAGCAATACAGCGAACGCCATGATGGGTGTAGTTTATATGGATTTGGCGATGGACCGGCAAGCGGCAAAGTACTTGGAAAAAGCTGTCCAACTACTTCCCTATGATTATCAATCCCGGAATAATCTTGGCATCGTTTATGGAAGACTCGGCGAGCCGGAAAAGGCATTGAAAGAGTTGATGACAGCCATCTGGCTAAAGCCTGAAGACGATACGATCAAAATCAATCTTTCGGCGTTTTACGAAAAGCAGAAGGAGTATGAGAAGGCGGAGAGTGTTCTAAAATACCTGTTAACAAAGAATCCCAAGGATGCGTATCTTCATTTTCGGCTGGGGATGGTTTATAAAGAAGCAGGACAGTGCGAGGCGGCGATATCAGAACTACTGAAATCTGTGGAACTGGCCCCCCATATTATAAACGCCTACCAGGAACTTGGGAATATTTATGCGGGTAACTATAGAGATTTGGAGAAAGCGAGATATTATTATGCCAAAGGGATCGAAGCTGCACCAGGAGCTAAATTCTTAGTCGAGGACCTGAGGTGGATGATCCAGGACTTGGAACATTAAGAACGCAGAGCGCGCAGCGCCGAGCGCAGAGCGTAATGAAAGGAGGTAATATGATCAAATTTAGATTTCAGGATTTGAAGATTTGGCAATTGGCAATTCAAATTGCTGACGAACTTTTCGACATCGCCGACAACCTCGAAAAAAGAAGATTGTATCGCTTTGCTGAACAGCTCAGAGGGGCTGCGATGTCTGCTCCAAACAACATTGCGGAAGGTTCAGGATCTTCATTTAAAAAGGAATTCGTACAATTCTTAAATATGGCGCGAAGATCCACTTATGAGAGCGCAAATATATCAATTTTACTCGAGAAACGAGGTTTAGTGCCCACAGAGTATTTAGCACAACTTTTGGACAAGCTTGATCACCTTTGTCGTCAAATCACAAATTTTCAAACATCGTTAAAGAAATGACGCAAAACGCCATGCGCTATGCGCCATGCGTGAAGGGACGGACCATGTGGCACATTGTTTCGATTATATTTGGAGCGATGGTCGGTAGTTTCTTAAATGTCTGCATCTTTAGGCTGCCCAATAAAGAATCTATCATTTGGCCCGGGTCTCACTGTCCTCATTGCAAGACCCCTATAAAGTTTTACGACAATATCCCCCTAATTAGTTATCTCGTTTTGCGGGGGAAATGCCGGCAATGTCATGGGTCCATCTCCCTTCAATACCCTCTGGTCGAAGGAATTACAGCCCTCAGCTCACTTCTCTTGATTATGAGATTCGGTCTTTCTCTCAGTTATCTCATCTATTTTGCATTTGTTGCCGCATTGATTGTCATCACCGTCATCGACCTCTATCACCAAATCATTCCGGATGTGATCAGCCTTCCTGGAATAGGGGTGGGTCTATTGGCTTCTCTAATAATTTCGCAAATCACCTTTTCCAATTCCCTGTTGGGGATACTGGTGGGAGGCGGGAGCCTATTCCTGATAGCAACCGTATATCAATGGCTTTTTAAAAGGGAGGGAATGGGAGGAGGAGACGTCAAATTGCTGGCGATGATTGGCGCATTTCTGGGGTGGAAAGCTGTCATCCTAACTATTTTTTTAGGTTCACTTATTGGTTCAATTACTGGTATAATCCTCATGGTCTCGAAAGGCAAGGACTTTAAATACGCTATCCCTTTTGGACCGTTTCTTTCCCTCGGGGCAGTGATCGCACTATTTTATCAAAATGAAATAATATTCTGGTACCTACGCCACGGGCGATGATATGAAACAAGGTTTCTGGTTATTCAAAAAATTAAATTTAGGCCTCCGGACAGAGGTCATCATTAATATCTGTTTTCTCATGTTAGCGGCAATCCTGCTCATCGGGTTTACCATTTCCAAGATCGTGGAGAGCAACATCCTTCAAGAAAAGGTCAGGTATGGAGAAAGGATGGTTCAAGATTTCCAAACCATCATGGATTTTATGTCCCGAGATAGAAAAGAATTTGCATTAAATCACCCCATTGTAAAAAGGGAGATTCACGATCTGACGGATCTTTATCTAAGCAAGAAAAGTTTCCATGAGTTATTGATCGTCGATAAGGGGCTGAACATTATCGCCAGCAAGAAACCGGCCTTGATTAACAGACGATCAGCAGATCCCTTTCTGGAAAAAGCTATCCAAGGAGGTGAATTGCGTGCGGAAATTGAAAAATCCGGGAGCTTCATTTGGGCCAATTATAAGACAATGAGACTCTATTCACCTCTATGGCACCAGGGAACGATTGTGGGCGGTATTCAAATGGAGGTTCCCATTTCGGATTTAATGACGAATTTATTAGAGTCACAAAAGATCATCTCCGTCACCGTCATCTTGGATGCCATTGTCCTGATGATTTTCGGGAGTTTTTTGCTTTCTCGGATTTTAGTCAAACCCATTAAAGATCTTGTTCAGTTGACCCAGAAGATCAGCGAAGGCGACTTCAATCAACGGATAGAAGAAACCTCCAAGAACGAAATAGGACAGCTGATAGGGTCATTTAATCGAATGATTGAAAAATTAAAGGAGAATCAAGAGAGTTTGGAGAATTATTTGGAGTCCCTTGAATCGGCCAACGAGCAATTGAAGCAAGCCCAGGAAGGACTGATCCGTACGGAGAAACTCGCGTCCATTGGAAGATTTGCGGCCGGTGTGGCCCATGAGGTCGGTAACCCTTTGGGAGCCATCCTGGGATATACGGGCATTTTGAAGAAGGGAGGAATCGATCACAAGGAGTCTAAGGATTATCTGAAGAGGATCGAGAAAGAGATAGAGCGAATTAACAAAATCGTCCGGGAGCTTTTGGATTTTGCGAGGCCATCTAAATTGGAAATACATGACGTAGAGATCAATAAGATCGTTGATAGCACGCTTTCTTTATTATCGTATCAAAAAGATTTCAAGAACATCCGAACCCAGTTAGATCTGCAAT
Organism: Syntrophaceae bacterium UBA1163; assembly: GCA_002311635.1. GTDB lineage: Bacteria > Desulfobacterota > BSN033 > BSN033 > UBA1163 > UBA1163. Next base: position 14,591 of record DBZJ01000100.1, on the reverse strand, counting down.
CCGACCTCCCTGTGATCAAAGGGGACGAATCCAAGCTCTCTCAGGTTTTTATCAACATCATTCTGAATGCCGTTGATGCGATGCCAAACGGTGGCCATTTACAAATCAAGAGCGAAGGACATGTTGTACAGGATTTATACGCCGATCGGCTTCAACGGATATATCCTCCGAGACGCAGAAGTGACCCGGTGGAATCCGATTATTCCCTTCTTCGAAGACTGGATCCATTCTCCGCTTCCTCCACAAAATTCTCAAAAGGGGAACGGCTCGTTAGAGTTCGAATTTCGGATACAGGGTGCGGGATCAAAAAAGAAGATTTGGAAAATATTTTCGACCCCTTCTTTACGACCAAGGCTCCGGATAAAGGGACGGGGCTGGGTTTGTCGATTTCTTTAAAGATTGTTGAATCCTTGGGAGGGGAAATACGGGTGGAGAGCGAGGTGGGAAAAGGAACACACTTTGAAGTTTATTTTCCCGTCGCCGCTTAAACAGGGAGGGCAAAAATGATTCCAAAACGCATTCTCATTGTGGATGACGAAGAAAGCTTTAGACACATGCTGTCTGTGATATTAATCAAGGAAGGATACGAGGTGGAGGCTTCTTCCAACGGAGAGGAGGGGCTTCAGAAGGCGACGGCTTCTCCTTTTGACCATATCCTATGCGATGTACGTATGCCGCAGATGGATGGTTTGGAATTTTTGAGACGCATAAAAGAGGCCGGGGGGCAAGCCCCGATCATCATGATGTCGGCTTACGGAACGATGGATACTGCCATTGAGGCGATGAAACTCGGAGCTTATGATTACATCTCGAAACCCTTTAAGCCTGATGAAATCCTCCTGACTCTCAGAAAGGCCGAGGAAAGGGAACAGTTAAGGAGAGAAAATCAGCTTTTGAGAAAAGAGGTTGGGAAAGAATATAGTTTTGAGAATATCGTCAGCAAAAATGAAAAAATGCAAAAAATGTTCGATGTCATCAAGAAAGTATCTCAATACAAATCCACAGTGCTCATTACAGGAGAAAGCGGGACGGGCAAGGAATTGGTCGCAAGAGCACTCCACTATAATAGCGACCGTTCCCAGAGTCCTTTTATTGCTGTCAATTGCGGAGCCATTCCGGAAAATTTATTGGAAAGTGAGCTCTTCGGCCATGCTAAAGGGGCATTTACCGACGCTATTCGGACGAAAAAAGGCCTGTTCGAAGAGGCCGACAGTGGAACGCTCTTTTTGGACGAGATTGGAGAATTACCCGGCCAGCTCCAGGTGAAACTTCTTCGTGTGCTTCAGGATGGAGAGATAAGAAGGATAGGAGAATCAAAGCCCATTCAGATTGATGTGAGAATAGTGGCCGCCACTGTTAAAGATCTCACAAAGGAGGTGAATGAAGGTCGTTTCAGGGAGGATCTTTTTTATCGGCTCAATGTACTTCCAATCCATATCCCGCCTCTACGGGAAAGAAAGGAGGATATCCCGCTACTCATTCAGCATTTTATCGGCAAATATAACCAGGCCATGGACAAGGACGTAGCGGATATCGATCACAACGCTATGGAGATACTGATGAACTACAAGTGGTATGGAAATGTGAGGGAGCTGGAGAATACAATCGAAAGGGCGATCGTATTGTCAGAGAAGACCAATATCGAGTTGGAAAATTTGCCCATTGAAATTCAAAATTTCAGAGAGGAATTTCAGATGGAGACAGTACCCGATGAAGAGTATTCCATTAAAAGAGCCTCAAAGGCTTTGGAAATCAATTTGATTAAAAAAGCTTTGCAAAAGACCAAGGGGAACCATACCCATGCTGCGAGATTACTTGAAATAAGTCACCGCGCCTTACTCTATAAGATCAAGGAATATGAGATTGGTGAAAATGGATAAAACTGGGAGAGGACGATGGTGAGGGACGCAAATTGAAGGGATTTAATAATCAGTCCACAATTGTGACATCAAAAACCAAATCCCTCCTTCCCTCCCTTTACAAAAGGGAGGAATCCCCCCTCTTTGGCAAAGAGGGGTTAGGGGAGATTTTGACAACAATATGTCTTTTCAATTATGGACTCCTTGGTAATACGGTTGTATTAGTTTGTGGGGCCTGAAGCTATGCAATCTTTTCTCAATCAATTAAAACTTTTCATAAGAGGTGTGAACTGCAATATCGCAACTTCCCCGCTCTCAGAGCTTAAACACAACTTCTAAGTTCTTTAATTCATTAAACATTCTTCTAATACCATCATTTTTGCCTCAAAGACAAAAGTTGGAAATCCATTGGTATAGGTTTTGCAGCCTCCCTTCTTAAAATCAAAACCATTTTCCGGAGGTCAATCCTTGAACGTTTTTAAGAAATCAAACGGCTTCACCTTAATCGAGGTGCTGGTGGCTTTAGTCATCTTATCCATCGCGCTGTTATCTCTGGCGGGTTTGATGGCAACAACAACGGGGAATAATGCTGCCGGAGGCCACTTGACAGAGGCTGCCACACTCGCCCAGGACAAGCTTGAACGGTTAAGGTTGCTACCCTTAAGTACTATTTCAGCTAGTTTTGCACCTAATGTAGCGCAGGTAGATACCCCTCCTCCAGGCTCTACGGGCATCACTTATACCCGAAGCTGGACTTATACTCCAAATGTTGCAGCTCCCAATACTACTCTCGACACAATAACGATTACAGTGAGCTGGGTCGATTCTGCGAAACTTCAACCCCACTCAATCACTATAGTTTCAGCGGTTCCCCTATAGAGGGGTTGCGGTCCAATTTTCTTTTGGGAGAGATGATGAGAAATAATCCGTTAATAAACCAGTCGATGTCCGATAAAAAGGGAGTCACGCTTATTGAGTTGTTGGTCGTATTAGTCATTTCTGTAATAGTCATTGGCGGGGTTTACAAAGTGTTTATTGCCCAGACAAGAGCTTATACGGTCCAGGATCAGGTAGCTGAGGTTCAACAAGATGTCAGAGGCGCCATGGAAATTATGGTGAGAGACATACGCATGGCAGGGTTCCAAACCAACACGTTCGGTAATGCCGCGATAACCAATAACCCGATAGTGTTTGTCCCCAATAGTAATAGTAGTGTCACGGTCAATTATGAGTATATCCCGATGGTGGGCAACTCCACCACGCCAAACACAGTAACTTATGCGCTGAGCGGGACAAGTTTGATCAGGACACTCTCTGTCAATGGTGTTCAGACTGTGACTGATCTATTGGATAATGTCACCAACCTCAATTTTGGCTACGGCATCGATGCAAACGGGGATGGAATCATAGATGGGGTCGTAAACGGCGTTATCCCTGACGCTGCCTTCGTTCCAGCGGCAAACGTGGGGACCGCCAGAGTTCTTGCCATCCGGATTACCTTAGCTGCGAACCCTGCGCCTGCCGATCCTGACGTGAAGACGATGGTCTCTCCGAGAAGTTTAACTTCCGTGGTAATACCGAGAAATCTATTTTTCAAAAGATATCAGGCGTATTGAGTGAAGAGCTTTAGGAAATATGGATAAAGAGGGATGAATATGGCGGCAAAAATGGATACCATTTTGAGAAACAAATCGGGGGCAGCTCTGGTCATTGCCCTTATCATGATCGTTGTCATCACCCTGATCGCTCTTGCTTCGAGCTATACCTCCATCTTCGAGATAAAAATGTCCGGAAACAAGAGGGGATCGACAGATGCCTTTTACGCTGCGGACGCAGGGACCAATGTAATTACGTCTTATCCTATGGTAAGCTTTAGCACGACGGCATATACCGTTTTGGTTGCGAGCACCTCAAGTTGGTATGACCCTTTTTATCTTCCTAATACGACTACTCCAAATCCCAATATTCCAAATCCCACAAGTATACCACCCGGTACATCTACGAATCCAACCATTACATACTATATGAACCAGTCGGGACCACCGAGAGGTGGAGGCTACTCTGCCGTCAATGTTAGCTATGCCTATTTTCAAGTCCAATGTACTGGAAATGATACGGCTGGCAGCGGAGCACAGGCTAAAGTACAGGAAGATGTCATAGAGCTGGTGCCCATCCCACAATAACAGGGAGGAAATTAATGAAGAAGTTAGTTTATCTATCGTTTTTATTGATGTTTTTTATTCCTTTTTCCCATGCCTTTGCCAATGATACGGACCTTTATATTCTGACCCAGATGATGCAGCAGGTCCCTCCTGACGCATTGATCCTTCTCGATCTATCAGGAAGCATGAGCGATCCGCCTTGGGGCAGCGGTCTATACTATAATCCCGGGACGTGCAACCAGTGGACTAATAACTGTGGAGATAGTGTCGCATATTACGCGACAAACGCATCCCCTAATACAAGTGCATGCTCGGGTAGTGGTGCAGTATATACTAGTAGTACTAGTGCCTGCTCAACAGGTCCTTACTATAAATCCTCCGGATCTGGACATACTCATAAGTGCACGAGTGGTGTCCCTAGCACACTATACTATAATCCTGGAACGTGCAAACAGTGGACTTATAATTGTGGTGATAATGTTGCATATTATACGACAAATGCCAGCCCGAATATAAGTGAGTGTGACAATAGTAATAATAATGCAACATGGGGCGACTCGCAATGCTTAGGTCCTTTTTATCAATCCTCTGGAACAGGGCATACCACGAACTGCAGTAGCAGTAAACTTACTCTCGCAAAGAAGGCTGTTTTCAATTTTCTTGATGCAGATAATGGAACCAACACAGGAACTCCCGATGGAATCATCAACTCTAACGACCAGGCTTATCTGAAGATCAGAATGGGATATATGAGATATTACAATTGCGGTTCTTCTTCTACCGAAGCCAAGACTTACCCCGAAACCGACACCAGCAGTTACAGCAGCGGTTGTAACACACTCATTTATCCTCTGAATACTGCCTACAGTACAATTTACTGCAATAGCACGAGCTGTACCCAATCAAGTTCCGGATCTGGCACATGCGTTGCCAAAGAGCAGGCATCAGGGGGAACCCCACTTGCCGACGCACTGTTAGAGGCTAAATACTACTTTGATTATACAAAGAGCCAAGATAATGATGCGGCTTGCCGACAGAAGTTTGTCATTCTTATCACGGATGGAGATGATACGTATGCCTGTGGTAACAACGGAAATGAGGGCCAAACCATTCAATATATGGGAAGAAGAGAAGTGGTTGCGCAGGCCAGGCAACTGGCCAATGCCGGGTATTATGTTTTTGTTGTGGGATTTGGCGCAGCCATGCCCGGTTACTTACAAAATACGCTTAACTGGGCTGCCTATTATGGCAAGACAAAAAATACTGATGCGACCCAATCAATCGCCAGCATGTACACTATACCTTACGGCCAGATCTACCCAGCGGGTGTTACACAATGTATGAATTCTGCGTATACGGATGGCGGATTAGTCGGCGGGAATGAATATTATTATGCTAATGTCAATGACCCCGGACAATGTGGAATTTCGGGATATGCGTTTATCGCCCAGAACGAGAGCCAGCTCGATGATGCGATCACGAACATTAGAAACTTTATCATCAACCTCATTGCCCAATCGACTTCGTATGTGGCGCCTGTGGTCCCCATCAGCCAGTTCCAGAGCACAAATTCCGAAAATCGTTTGTATTTAGGGATGTTCAAGCCGACGACCACGACGATGTGGAAAGGAAATATCAAGAAGTATGGGATCCAAGCAACCAATACTGCGACATTAAGTGTGGGCGATGTGATCGATGCAAATGGCAACCTCGTCATGACCAGCCAGAATACGATTAAAGACTCGGCCCAGTCTTATTGGAGCCCGACCGCAGACGGAGGGGACGTCGAGAAAGGAGGAGTGGGCGCAGTCCTTTTGGCGAGCGATCTCAACTCACGAAATATCTATACCTATATGGGAACCAGTACGGATCTGACCAGTTCGTCAAACGCCTTTAGTAAAACGAATGCGGCCATCACTCCAACGTTGTTGGGGTTGACATCCACGGATACTACAGGTCGAAACAACGTCATCGATTTTATCCACGGATGGGACGTTTGGAGTTGGGATAGTGCTCCTAATGGCGATGGCACTTTTAATAAGAGAAATTGGATTCTGGGAGCTTTTATTCACTCGAGGCCTTTGGTGATTCATTATGGGAATCAAGACGTGATTTATGCGGGAGCCAATGATGGTGTGCTTCATGCTTTTAACGATGCCGATGGCACAGAATTATGGGGCTTCATTCCTCCTGACCTGTTGCCGAATTTGAAGAATTTTAATAACTCACTCGCTTCCTTACAAATTTTTGTTGATGGATCTCCCAGAGCCTATATCACTTATAACTATAACTCAAATGGTTCAATACAATCAGTCTCGCAGGCGATTCTTATCTTCGGAGAGAGAAGGGGAGGAAGCCAATACTATGCATTAGACGTTACGACTCCATCCGCCCCGAAATTTCTATGGTCCATCAGTCCTACTCAAATCAGATACCAGACCACCACAACAGCTTCAACAGCATATCAAGAATTGGGGCAAAGTTGGAGCACCTCGATGGTGAGCAGCAATATACTGAAGACCCCAATGACCGTCCCGATCATGACGGGGAGTCTTTGCCAGCACATTACTAATGGAAGTTGCGACAGCAAAAAGCCCGTAGCTTTTATCGGCGGCGGGTATGATGCGACACACGAGGACACCACTCCTGCTGGAACGGATACGTCAGGAAGAGCCATTTATATCGTTGATGTCGCGAACGGAAACCAAATCTGGAAATACTCGCACAGTAATGACGCGAATATGGCATATTGTATCCCAAGTGACATTACGGCAATAGATCTTTATGGAGACGGTCTCATTGAAAAGCTTTATGTCGGGGATGTCGAGGGACAGATTTGGAGATTTGATCTTTGCAGTTCGACAACGGGTAAGTGCATTCCAAACGTGAATAGCACTGCCAATTGGTCAGGGAAACGGGTATTCACAGGCGGCGGAAAGATATTTTATCCTCCGGATGTCACGTTTGAAGCAAATACAGGAGCCGGAACTTACAATATGCTGTTTTTTGGGACAGGGGATCGGGAAAAGCCAAACAGTACCACTGCTCCCACCCCCACTGGTTTTGACACCCTCTATGCGGTCAAGGACTACGATACTTTTGCAGGCACGATAACTGAAACTACCGGCCACCTGGTTGATGTTACATCAGACGTGTTGCAATCGTCCACCGCGACACAACAACAAAAGCAAACCGTCCTCAATGCTTTGAAATCAGGAAGCGGCTGGCTCATCAGACTGAACGAAAGTACTGGTGAGAGTCCTAACCCTGGCGAAAAATGTGATGGCGCTGCGGTTGTTCTGGGTGGAGCGGTTTATTATACGACCTTTACGCCCACGCCTGTCAACACTCAAAGTGTCTGTACGATTGGCACAGGACAAGGCAACCTCTATATCCTGCAATACCAGACTGGAAATGCGATGTTCGACTTGAATGATGATGGAACCATCACGGTGAGTGATCGGTCAATGGGTATCGGAGCCGGCATCCCGTCCGGGATTATCGTCACCGTCATCAATGGTACGGTAACAGGATACGGTGGCGTGGCCGGAGGCGTTTTTTCGCCAACGCTTTCAACGTCGAACAGCATCATACCCCTTGACTGGAGAATTGTTTTCTGAAGTAAAGGAGACGACTCCTTCGCCCTTCCCCTCTCTCCAATGGGGAGAGGGCGGGGTGAGGGAGGAATAACGAGAACGGGCTAAATCGGACTTTTTGCGAACTCCTCAGATATGGTAATAAAGAAGAGAAATATCCCCATTTTTTCGTTCCCTTTTCTTCTTCTCTTTCTCCTGGGAATGGTTCTTTCCTGTGGTGGGCAGCAGGAGGGAGCGTTCCAGACGAAAGCCGACTCGCCTCCTGTTATTACTTCCGTCAGGATTTTGCCCAGTAGACCTAACAAAGAGAGCGAGTTAAGTCTATTGATTCAGAGTCAAAACCCAGGCAGAAGTCCAATGACCTTTCGGTATCAATGGATCAAGAACGACGAAGAGATATCGGGTGAGAATACGAGCACGCTAAAAAGTGGAAATTTTAAGAAAGGGGACCTGATCCGGGTTAAGGTAACCCCATCCACCGGAAAGACGGACGGAAACCTGTTTTCATCGCAGCCGGTCAAGATCCTCAACTCTCCACCTGTTATTCAAGAGGTCTGGATCGAGCCGAAGGTGGCACGTGTGACAGACCGATTAACGGCGAATCTGAAAGGCTCAGATGCGGATGGAGATTCGATTAATTATCTTTACAAATGGGAGAAGAATGGCATCGTTTTACCCGGAGAAGAAAGCTCCTTCTTGGAAGCAAACCGATTTAAAAAGCGAGATTCGATTACTGTGACCGTAACCCCCAACGACGGAGAAGCTTCTGGCAACCCTAAGAAATCTGAAGCCATTGTTATCTTGAATAGCCCCCCGACGATTACTTCATCTCCGCCTACTGCCACAGAAGGAAGGGTCTATACTTATCACGTGATGGCCGATGATCCGGATAATGATCCCGTCATTTTTACTTTAAAAACTGCACCCAAAGGAATGGAGATCGATAAAGAAACTGGTGTCATCCGGTGGGAGGTCCAGAAACGGGATGAAGGAGCGCAATTAATAGAGATTGAAGCCTCTGATTCCGAAAGGGCTAAGTGCTTTCAAAGATTCACTCTAACTTTCGAGCTTAAATGATAAAACCTTAGAGGGATGAAGGAAATGAATAAAAAAGGAGTGACGTTGCTCGAATTGATTATCGTCTTTGTTATCATCGCTATTATGGCAGCATTCTTGGCCCCCGGTATTGGCTCCTGGCTGCCCAGATATCGCCTGAGGAGCGCAACCAGAGATATTGTATCAACGATGAGAACTGCACAGATACGAGCCATTTCTTCAACTTTCCCGTCTTCAAATAACCCTTTAGTGTATCAGGTTAACTTTACTGCGGGCACTAGCTACATCCTCCAACATACCACAGGTGGTGTGACAACTGACGATGGGGCAGCCCAATCGCTTCCTTCTGGGATTACGATAAATACGGGCGCTTTACCAGGCGCAATAGCCCAATTTAAGCGTGATGCTACGTGTTCGGGTGGAAGCATAGCATTATCGTATCAAAAAGGAGGAGTCACGAAAGAGCAAAAGTATATTCTTCTCAACCCAGCCACCGGGAAAATAACAATTCAATAAATTCGCCCGGCGAGACAAACGTTTTGCGGGCGGTAGCATGAGGCGTGCGCCGCCGCGCAGGTAGAGCAGTGGCATGGGCGGAGGGAAGGGAGGTGACAAAGATGACGAAGAAACTATTGGTATTTTTTTTAGTTTTTGCAGTAGCAGCGGCTATCAGTTTGCCCTCCTTTGCCCAAGACCAAGTTGAAGGAAAAGTTCAAGCGCTCGATAAAGCCGCGAACAAGATTACCATTAATGGGAGCGAATATTCGCTAAGCAATAAAGCGGCTCAGGTCATGGTCAAAGTCGGAGATATAGTTCAGGCCACTATAAATGGAAATACAGTGATCAAACTTGGTGTGTTGAAGTGAAAGGGCTTGTGACGCTTAAATATTGTCAACTTTCGAGGATTCTCGATAAGCTCTTAGCTCCTCACAACCAGACTGTACATCTAATGCAACGCAATAATTCTTTTTCCATGCTTCTGATATTTCCCCGCCCTCTCCCTCAGGAGACTGTTTCACAATTGTAGGGGCTTGATTTATCAAGCCCACCAATAGGGCTCAATGAATTGAGCCCCTACAACAGATTGTGTCTGTCAGTCAAGCTTTCCCCCCGAATGCCCCCTTTCCGATCATCTTCTTCCGAAAACTTTCACAATCAGGGTCAGGTTCTAAAACAAATTTGAACAAAAAATATTGTTGACAAAAGGACCTGATTTAATAAAATTAGGCAAGCACGAGATTATATGTTCATGAAGCCAATGAATAATAGAGGTGTCACATTAATTGAACTGCTTATTGTGTTTGTCGTTATCGCTATCATGGCCGGTCTTTTGGTCCCTCACATCGGCGCCTGGTTGCCAAGCTACCGGTTAAGAAGCGCAACAAGAGATATTGTATCGACCATGAGAACGGCTCAGGTAAAGGCAGTTTCAAGCAATACCCAATTCCGAGTTAATTTGAACGATGGCGACATCGGTGTTAACAGTTATGTCCTCCAATATTATACCGCAGGGACGTGGGTGAGCGAAGGAGCTGTGCAGTGTCTTCCGACAGGAATTGCCATCATTGCAAATACCTTTCCTGGAAAGTACGCAAACTTCAACCCCAATTCCACATCATCTGCCGGAAGTGTCACATTGCAGAACTCGAAGGGAGCCACGAACAGGATCAGTCTCACCTCGGCTACGGGGAGGGTAAGTATAAATTGATGGGTATCTTGGGGAGAAGGGGCTTCACATTAACAGAGGTTCTCATCGGTCTCATTATCCTATCCGTTGGCATCCTTGCGATTACCACCCTTCATATCACTTCAACGAAGAGTGGTTATTTTAGTAATAATGTGGCTCAGGCCACCATTTTTGCTCAAGATAAATTGGAGTTCTTGAAAAATCTGCCTTATAACGATTCCGATTTGAGCATCGGACAACATAACGAAGGGATCGTCTCGGGTACTATTTTTTCGAGACAGTACACCATCGTGGAAGATGCAGGAAATTCAATGAAGACGATTACGGTCATTATTGATTGGGCAAATCAAGGGAGTCACAGCATCTCTTTTTCGACCATCAGGGCAAAATAATACTTTAACCAATTATTAACAATGTCATAATAGGATCGAAACTTCATGTAATGAACTGTGGGATGAAATCGATAGAAGTAACTCCCCCCCTTCCCCCTCTTAATCTAAGAGGGGGGATATTCCTCCTCTTAAGATAAGGGGAGGTTAGGTGGGGTTAAAATAAGAGAGGGACAGAGTGGAGTTAAGGGAGGATGAACTAGGGTAAGGGGGGTATGAAATTTTTGCGGAATGATCCGACGTTGAAGTCACGGCGGCGAGAGCTGAGGCGTAATCAGACTGATGCGGAGAAGGCCCTCTGGGCATCCTTGCGAAGCAAGCAGTTCTATGGGATGAAATTTTTTCGTCAGTATAGCATCGGTCCTTATATTTTGGACTTCTACTGTCCAACCGCGAAGCTTGCAGTAGAATTGGACGGCGGACAGCACAATCAGTGCGAGAATAAGGAGTATGACGAAAGCCGTTCAGAATATCTGAAGGCGCAGGGAATTAAAGTAGCGCGGTTTTGGAACCATGAAGTATTACTTGATATTCAAGGCGTCCTGGCCGGACTGGCGCTGAAGGTAATCCCTTCTAACCCCCCTTCATCCCCCCTTACTTTAGGGCTTAACTCCCCTCTGTCCCCCCTTACTTTAAGGGGGGATGAAGGGGGGTTAAAGAAGAATGGGGTGACACTCATAGAGTTACTCATTGCCTTAGTGGTGAGTACCATCCTTACCGCCGTTTTGTATAGGATATTTATTAGCCACCAGAAAATCTACACGGTTCAGGATCAGGTGGCGGATATGCAGCAAAATGTAAGGATTGCTATGGGTCAGATGACCAGGGAAATCAGAATGGCTGGATATGGGGGCAACATGTTGACTATTTTCGGTAACGTCAACGGATTTACAAATATCATCACCCCGGCAAGCGATGCGATCACAGTCATCTTCGCGGATGAGGTAGGAGAATTGAAACAAAACGCTTCGAGAGGTGCTCAGCAGTTGAAGGTAACCGACGCAAGCATATTTAATACGGATAAAAAGAAATATTTATGCCTTAATGGGCTCAATAATTATGTGATCCATAGTGTAGCAACAGACACAATTACTGTGACTGCTCCCTTAGCAGAGGATCATCCAATCCATCAACCTGTCTATTTGGTTAAAGCGGTCAGTTACTATATCGGGCTGAGTGGCGGCAAAAGCGCGCTTCGAAGAAATGAGAATACCGGAGGCGGCGGGCAGCCTTTGTCGGAAAATATAGAGAATCTTGAATTTAGCTATGTTGATGCAAAGGGAGATGCGACCGCGAACCCGCCGGATATTCGAATGGTCAAAGTAACGGTCACCGCAAGAACAAGCAGGCTTGACCCCGATTACAAGGGAGGAGACGGATATCGCAGAAGGACATTATCCTCCAATGTTAAGGTCCGAAACATGGGATTATAGGTATTTACATATGGGGTGGAGAGAGTTGAAAGCAAGACCTTTGAGAGAAGAAAGAGGGGTTGTGCTGGTATTAAGCATGCTCTTGCTTTTGGTGGTGACACTCATCGGAATCAATGCCTTAAATACGAGCATGTATGACATACGTATCTCTGCCAATGAAAGGGCGTCGGTGCAGGCCTTTTACGTGGCCGAGGCGGGGATAAACGAGTTTATGGGCAGGTTTCGAAACGGGGCGACAAATGAAATAGCGGACAGTGATCCAGAAAACCCGAACTGGAGAATTCTCCTTGCCAAATATCCGGGGGAGGGGGCAACCCGTATAGGTTACGGTTCTGGTGTTTCAAATTCTATCCCGAGTTTACAAAACCAGTTGGATTTCGGGGTAGAAGTAAAACATAAAATAGACGCTGCGAACAAAGTGGTTAAATCTGGCGGGATCCCAGTCTACATACTGAAGAGCTACGGATCCACGGCAGATGGCGGGAATAAGGTATTAGAAGTAGAGCTGGTAAAAGGGCCTGATTATGATCCTCCCGCGGCGCTCTATTCAGAGATGCCTGTTCATATTCATGGGAGTTCAACGTCTATTGACGGGAATGACGGCTGCGGTACAACGAATAAGCCAGGCATTACGACAACGACGGCGACAACGCCGCCCATTGCAGAATCGGGCAATCCATCCGTAAACGGTTCACCGCCTAGAGTCACTCAAGCAAGTATCCCGGTTCCCGCTAATCTGCCACTCAAAGAGATGATAAATTATTTAAAAGGCGACGCCAATTTCAAGTATAATTACAGTGGAGATCAGACGTTGACTGGATATTCTGATAGCTGGGGAACACCTATCAGCGATGATACAACCGTTCCAATAACATACACGGGGCCGATGAATATCGTCTATTTCAATATGAATGGGGATAAAACAATAAGGTTGGCGGGAGGGTCCCATGGAGCAGGCATTCTTCTTGTTGAGGGAAATCTTGAGATTGACGGAGGATTTACCTGGTACGGGGTAATATTGACGACAGGAGCAGTGACCTATACAGGGAGCGGGCAAAAAAACGTGACAGGGGGCATCATGGCGGGAGAAAACGCTACGACTGGGATAGAGATCGACGAAAATGCGGGTATTCTTTATTGCAGCGCTGTATCAAAGAAATTGAAAGATGTTATTCCACCTCTGAAAATAACCCGCTGGAGAGAAATATTTTAAACTTATATCTGGTGATGGTGTAACGCGTCAAACAATTTATTGGCATTAGTTCCCGGGGCGTTATCCCCTCGGAAAAGGGAATCTAGTCCAGAAATTCTGGATTCTGGGTCAAGCCCGGAATGAAAATTAAGGTAAAGGGACTTTCGATTTATTTACGGAGTGGCTGAAGCTTGCGAATCTTTTCCCTCGCTTCGGCAAACGAATCATCCAATTTTAGGACAAGGTTGAAAGTATCGAGTGCCTCTAAAGTCTTCCCGCACGCCTCATAGGCCAGACCCAAATTGAAGTGGAGCCAGGCCAATTTTTCCTTGGATAATCCCGGTATCCTAGAGGATATTTTATAATACTCAATGGACCTGCTGTAATCGCCCTTCTCCAGATAGCAATTTCCCAGCATGATATAACTATCAAATTTCATACTGGCTGCTGACGAGGCCAATTCAAACTCGGTGATGGCGTAATCGAAAAGCTCCATCTCCTTATAAGCGACGCCCAGATGATAGTGCATCTCCGAATCCTTATCAAGAGTTGAGATTCCAGGTTCCGAAGATGACATCGAAGGGTTCATCGCAGGAGGGGAAAGAAGGTCGGAGGTTTCTGCGATAGATTTTCTCGCCGGGGGATAAAGAGAGCCGGGAGGAAGGGAATCCTGTGCCGAGGGGGGGAGAACCCTCTCCTTTGGCTGTTGAGGGCTCTCAATATTCCTAAGGCCCTTTACTGCCTCGGAGTCGTTGGGATCAATCTGCAGAATACTCTGGTAGCAATTCTTTGCGTTTCCTGTCAGCCCTTCCTTTAAATACAATTTCGCTATCTGATGGAATGCTTCAACGAATTTTGGATTAACCGAAAGAATCTTTTTATAGATAGAGATAGCCCGGAAATTCAGATCTTCTTCCCCGTAAAGGTTGGCCACCTTCAGGTAGGCCTGAATTGCTTTATCCTCTTCTCCACTTTTTGAATAGAGATCCCCCAATTTTAAGTGTAGTCGCTTGTCTTGAGGGTCGGCCTCAAGTAATTTCAAATACTCCTTGACGGCCTTTTGGGGCTGCCCTTTCAGGATGTACTTCTGCGCGGTGTCTAAAATATTTTCTTTATCGATAGCCAAATTCTTCCTCAAAAAAAAATTAATTAAAAGTTAGCCAATTCACCTAAAAATGTCAAGCCATTAAAGACTCACGAATTGCCTCACATTAAAT
>DBZJ01000214.1:4981-16158 GCA_002311635.1 Syntrophaceae bacterium UBA1163 | reverse complement strand
AGAAGCTCTTACTCGACATCTGGGAAAAAACGAGGAAAACCATCCTGATGGTGACCCACTCCATTTCCGAGGCCTGCTTCAAGTCAGACCGCGTGGTTGTCCTCTCTCACCGCCCGGGCCGCATCGTCCGCATTATCTCCATCCCCTTGGACAGGCCCAGGGATCGATCCGTGACGGAGACCAAGGCATTCGCCAGAATCTGCGGGATGGTCAGGGAGGCATTAGGCTCTGGAGGAGGATTGGAAGAAAATACGTCGATTAAAGATTAAGATTTAGGACCTTAGAGTTCAAAAATCAATATCAAAGTCTGGGAACCTTTGACACACCGTCAAGCTGGGCAACACTACATTCCTGTATCGTTCTATTCCCTAATTATAGAGAACCGGGCCAAGTACTGCCGTCCTATCTGACGTTCAACGCACACGAGATAAATTGAGTCTCGTCACTCCCTTTTCCGTGCCGTCTTCAAAAAAAGTCCAATTTTGGACGATGTGATCCTTATCGACAAATAAAATGGTTAACGCGTGCATATGAGCGTCCTTCTTCGGATCAATGCCGCTCCCTCCAGCAAACATAAAATCGAGTCTGTCTGCACCAGCTTTTAGGAGTTCCATGTGAGGCTGCTTTTGGAGCATGCAATAGTGAGTCATGGAAAGCTTCCCATTACTACCATGGTAAACTGAAATCATCTCTTCGGGAGTGCCCGGGAAGAGCGTTTCGACAATTGCGCTACCGCCGGCGGTCAGGCGATACTCCACCCTTGTGGGCTGCCCCTCTCTCCCCATGTTGGAAGTCCCTTCCCATGCGCCAATAAGCCCTCTCATGCGTTCGTACTCTTTGGAACCAGAATACGGAGCTTTTCGCCCCTCCCCTGCATATGCCGCGAACGAAACAACAAATAGCAAGTATGTGAAAAGAAGTGATATAGATGCGATCTTTCTCATTCTTATCCCTCATTTACCTTGGCGTTTTACGGTATTTCCAGACTATCTAAGACTCCTTTTTATATAAAGATAACCATCCATGCAATAAAATCAAAAGGGTCATGTAGCAAGGGGAACTTCACTCATTGTAGGCGAAGACCCACTGTCTCTCCTGAGGACTCATTCTTGAAATACAGTGTCAATGTCATCCCTTTCAAACGCAGAAGGTCACATCAAAATCAATAAAAACATGTAGGAAAAGTTTTTCCTTTTGGGAAATGATTTGGGACTTTTCGGTAAACCGTTTTAACTTTTGAAAGTGACGGGTCACAAAAACATTTGACTTAAAGTCTGTAACCCCTAGAGAAGCTTACTGGTTTCCGACGCCCTATTAAAATAGAAAAACTTGGTATGGAAAATGCTCGAAATTTGCCAGGGTACGTGTACATTCATGCCGATAAACCCGAACCTATCATAACGAGGGGACGGAAACAGGCGGATCTTTTGGAATGAAGCGGCTGAACTGCCGGACGACAAACCGCAGGAGGTCGGGAGGGCTAACATACTATGTTTAGAACGATGCTCGTTGAAGATAACCATTCTTTCAGACAGGTAGTTAAATTTTACTTACAGTCTGTGTTCCCTTCCATGTCCATTATTGAAGCAGCGGATGGGATAGAGGCGTTAAAGGAAGTCGATTCTTGTCCGCCAGATCTAATCTTCATGGACTTCATCTTACCAGGGGAAAACGGCCTCGAGCTAACCAGAAAGATAAAAGCCAGTCACCCGGATATCGTGATTATCATCCTTACAGGTTATGACTTAAAAGAAATTCAAGACTTAGCGACCCAACGCAAACCTGATTATTTGTTCAGTAAGGGTTCGATCGCAACCGGTGAGATCGCTACATTGGTGAAATCAATTTTATCAGAAAAAGGGTTTAGAGCAGATGGTTCAATTCAACCATCTGAGTTGAGGAGGAGAGGGAATATTGCGCCTTGCGTTCTTAAACGAAGAATTTGGTGGGAATCTGTACCCGAAGCAAGCAGCTACAGACTGTATATAAGCAAAGACAGAACACTTCTTGAACCCGATCACTTCTCCTGGGAGACGACGCCCGGGATCATTTCAAAAACGGTCATTGGGAAGACGGAGTTGGTCATTCCAGATGAGTGGCCTGAGTTTCCAACAGAACCTGGAACTTACCATATCGGAATCACATCCGGAGATGATTTAGGAAATCAAAGTGACCCTTTCCTGTTATCCGGAGTCTTCAAATTCTTCGCTCCGCCGGCTCCATCAAGGGGTGGAATCGAAAGGCTGTAGTCAAACAGGCCTGTTTATTGAGTTGATTTATCCCAACATCATGCCTCAAGATCCCTTCCTTCTCAGCGGACAAATCTGCAAATAATAAAGATTGTTTTCACAAGGCAAGTTTCCTATTGACAAGCAAAACTTTTTTTGATACCAAACCCAATGGGTGGGAGTTTTCTCCGGATGAGTATGCGAAAAAGTGGTCTAACACACAATGCCTTCAAACCCTTCAAAGAGGATAGCCGGGTAGCAGTCCTAGTTTATATGTCTTTTAATTGAGTATCTTCCGCAGATTCAGATTCTATTTTGAATTTTGCATTTTTCTTGTCTTCACGAGGGAAAATGTGGCTGAAAGGCAATCGGTTGGGAGGCTGATGATCTGTGGGAGGTGAAAAAATGAACAAGAAGATTTTCAACCCCGAAAATTTCGGCATGGTCATCTGTTTATGCTGTGACGGCCACGGATATATCCGGAATCCAGAACGGCAATGCTGCCCAAAATGCGGGGGTTTTAGTTTCATTAAAAAGGAAGCAAAGGCAGATAAGAACATTGCCACCAGTAATCCATTACATGCCAACCATATCTCAGGCGAAGAGTAGTGGGAGTTACCCACGGCCTCATCTTCTGAGGACTCCTTCCCGGAACTTTCGGTTTCCTAACTGTAAAAAAAGGGTTATATTACAAACCGTCATCGAGATTTTGGGAAATGCATCGCAACTGCATTAAAATAATGTTGGAGAGTCATTTTCGATGATTAAAATTTTTGATATTACAGGATAGCTACACTCAGGATGAAACGGATAATAAAAGCATCTACAATACTTATAATTGCAGCGGGACTACTCATGACATTGTCGAGGTGTTCAACCCGATCGTTTGATAATTTAGATCAGGAAATGGAATACCTGGTTTCTGAATTAGTAGAAAAAGACAAATCGGTTAGGAATTGTGTTTTGTCTGTGATGAAGGGGGATGGCTCCTTCTCCTGGTCGGGAGCAGCGGGAATCGCCAACCAAGACGGTCAGGTGCCTATGACCAAGGACACCCCTATTTATATTGCCAGTATCACAAAGCTATATACTGCCACGGCAATCATGCGATTGTATGAAAAGGGAGCACTCTCTTTAGATGATCCAATGTCGCGATACCTTCCGGAACAGCTTATTCAGGGGATTCATGTGTATAAGGGGAAAGATTATTCCCGGGAAATTACCATTAAACAATTGCTGTCGCATACTTCCGGCATAGCAGATTACTACACTGAGAAACCCAAGGGAGGGAAGAGCCTTTTTGACCTGTTCCTGGAAAAACCGGAACGATCATGGACGGTAGATGAAACCATCGCAAGGGCGCGAAAAGACCTGAAACCCAATTTTCAGCCGGGTACAAATGCATCCTATTCGGACACGAATTTCCAGTTATTGGGAAAAATCATCGAGGCCATAACCGGTAAGCCGCTTCACATTGTTTATGAGGATTTTATCTTTCGTCCCCTGGGCCTCAAGCATACTCGGTTGATCGGCCGTTCTGAACCTCAGCTCGCTCCCTCAGCTGCTCTGGCGGAGGTATTTTATAAAGATAGGAGCATTACCAAAACGCGTTCGAATGGGGCCTATTGGGCTGATGGAGGCATTGTTTCTACGGCAGATGAGATGATCATTTTCCTGAAAGCACTCAATGAAGGGAGAATTATTGGGGGTGATACGCTAAAATTGATGCACCAGTGGCACAAATTGCAATTTCCGCTTCAGTATGGTTACGGAACGATGTATTTCAAACTGCCCAGGCTCATTAGCACAGTGATGAAAGTAGCGCCTTTATGGGGTCATTCAGGCTCTACCGGCTCATTCCTTTATTATTCCGAGGACCTGAATTTGTACGTGGCAGGATCTATTAATCAGGTAGAATCGCGGTCTAAACCATTTAGACTGATGCTGAGGGTGATGAGGCTATTCAATCGAAAATGAAACCGCCCTGGAGTACTTAATTCGCATAGACAAGCGCCTCTGGACTTCAGAAATTAATTTAAAATATTTAAGCACGTCTCCAAGGCGACTTGACTTCCTGCAACAGATCTGACGGACCTTACTTGAAAGTACATAATTCTTGCCTCCTACGATTCCACCGCGGGGAGGACATGGACGTGTGTTTGTCAGCCAATAGGTAATCTGAGAGCGTCTGTCGGATTGAGTATCGGTCAGGATATCGTGAACTCTGAACTAACTGTTTTGAACTAATGGTTAGGGTATTTTCCGTATTCGATGACTACCTGATCGACGCCTGCTAATTCCTTCAACTCCACATTGACAGAGTCCTGTCTCGATATCTTCTCTAAGGTTTTACCGGTATAGTCAGCACAGATGGGCAATTCTCTGTGGCCCCGGTCGATCAATGCGGCAAGCTCGACCCGGCGAGGTCTTCCTAAGTCCAACAGCGCATCGAGGGCTGCCCGGATGGTTCTCCCTGTGAAGAGGACGTCGTCAACCAAAAGGACATGCTTATCTTCGATTGAAAAATGAATCTCGGTCTTCTTGACTTCGGGCGTTTGACTCCGCCTGGTCCAGTCATCGCGGTAGAGCGTGATGTCAATAATTCCCGTGGGAAGATCGACGCCTCTCTCTTGAAGAATCTTCTGTTTCAGCCGCTCCGCCAGATAGACTCCTCCTGTCCGGATTCCAACCAGAACCGTATCGTTCAATTGAGGATGTCTGCCGAGCAATTGTTTGCATATTTTTTTTAGAGCAATCTCGATGTCCTTTTCTTCCAGCACGACCTGTTTTGAAACCATCTTTAAAATTCCCCTAACTCCTTCCCTCCCCTTCGATGGGGAGGGTGAAGGGAGGGTGTCAGAATCATAGAGGGTGTCAGAATCATAAAAATTTCTTTGTTTTGGGCCGACGAACCCACCACAATCCAAAGCCAACGACGATGACAAGCCCGCAAAGGATCCCAAGCAAAATTGGCCATGGAGGAATCAAGCTTTTCTCCACATCCGAAGAGGCAAGCAGATTAACTTCTTTAACCACCTTGCCTTCGTTTTGGACAGAGACTTTTGCTACTACCTGCCCTTTTTGGACGGGAGCCACGACAGAGGGTGGCAGTTGAGGAACAGCGGAGACCGAATTTTCCTTGCCCTTCCCCACCGTCACCCATCCCCCCTCTGCAGCGACAAGGACGACCTGATTCAACTTTCCTCTCCTCACCTTTACCGGACCGAAGGTCGCGCCTTTCTTGACAGCTTCCACTGTGGAGAAATTCTTGAAGCCATATTCCAACAATTTCTGCGCCTCGGGTCCCCTTTTCCTCATCTTGTCGCAACCCATCACCACAGCAATCATCCTTTGTCCGTCCCTCTTGGCTGTGGCTGCCAGATGATACCCCGCCTCCTCAACATGCCCTGTTTTCAATCCATCTACCCCGATGTTTTTCTGGAGGAGGGTATTTCGATTTTCCTGATGAATCCCGTTGTATTCAAATTCGACCGTGGAATGATAGAAGAGGGCCTCTGGATGATCCTCGATATACCGTTTCGCCAATGTGGCCATATCCATGGCTGTTGTATACTGACCCTCTGCAGGCATCCCATCGGGGTTCCTGAACTGAGAATCCTTTAGTCCCAGAAGCTTGGCCTTTTCATTCATCTTGGAGACAAACGCCTCTTCTGATCCCGCCAGATGTTCTGCCAGGGCGATACAAGCATCATTTCCGGAAGCGATAGCAACCCCCTTCAATAGATCGTCAACCTTGACCCGCTCTCCGACCTTCAGAAACATCGATGAACTATCGGTTTTATACGTTCTTTTCCAGGCCTTTTCACTCACTGTCACCATATCATCCAGCTTCATCTGTCCTGCGCGAATGGCATCGAGAACGACATAGAGCGTCATGATTTTGACGAAGCTGGCAGGGGCAATTCTCAAGTCCGGCTTCTGCTCATAAAGGACCTGACCTGTGAGGCCATCCATCAACACGGCGGATTGAGCATCACACTGAAGGCCTCCCGAGGTTGTCTGGCTGGCCTGAGACTTTTCGGCCTTTTCGTGAGTTTTTGCCCTCCGGGAGGCTTTGTGGGCCTTTGAGGTTGTTGTCGTCTTTGCAAGGACTTGATTCGGGTAGGCTAGGGCAATGATAATCAAAAAGAGAATGGCCATCCATCCATTTTTGTGAAAACGAATCATCTTTTTTCTCCTCCGGGTTTACTTACCTGCCACATAAAATGCTTTAAAAAGTTGTTGGGTGTGCTGGAAAATCTTCATCAAGAATTGAGGTAAGAGGTTTTATTTCTAACAGATTCAATTCCAATTTTCAATCTGAATGTTGTAATAGAGGTTTGTCTGGGTTAAATTTAGTGTGAAAATGAAGAGTTTGTATAATTTCTGGCCATTATGAGTAAAGAAAGTTCTCTTTCAAAGGTCCTAAAAGAATTCGAGACGATCACTTCTGCGGCATACCGGGAAGTCTCCTCATTTCTTCCGAAAGACCGTGTTCCAATCGGGTTTTTCTGTCCCCATGTTCCCGAAGAACTCATCCACGCAGCGGGGGCTCTTCCCTTTCGTGTCATGGGCACGCCCATCAAGATGTCCCGTGTCCGGGCACACCTTCCTCCCAACTGCTGCCATCTGGTCAAATCTTCCCTTGAAAGTTTGCTCCAGGGGGAGCTCGATTTTCTGAAGGGGATTGTTTTCAGTCATACCTGTGACACCATGCAGGGGCTTACTGAAATTTGGGCTCTCCAGAGACGCATTCCTCTTCAATTCAATTTGATGATACCCTCACATTTCGATTCCGGGCTTTCTCGTCCTTACTTAAAAGCGGAGTTGGAGCGATTTAAGAATTTTCTGGATGCCAACGTAGGAAAGATCACTCCCCAGAATCTCAATGCCTCTATCCGGCTTTTCAATCGCATAAGGCAAAACCTTCAAGAGATTTACGGCCGCAGGCCAAAAGCGTACACCCAAATTTCTGGAGGGGACTTTGCCCGGATCATTCGAGCAGGCTATCTGATGGATCGTCGGCGATACCTCGACCTCTTGGACGAATTGCTGACCGGGTTGCCTGCGAAAACGGAAGAGAGTGGAAATCGGGTTCCTGTTTATCTTGCGGGAAATATGACTCATTCCGATTCCTATTTTTCCTTAATCGAAGAGGCCGGTGCTATCGTCGTCCAAGACGATCTTTGTAGCGGAATGCGATTTCTCAGTCTGATGGTCCCGGAAGATACCGATCCGATCGACGGCCTCACCAACCGGTACTTTGCCTCCTTTCTTTGCCCCACCCAGTATAGTGGGGCTCATGCCCACATTGAGACCCTTTTGAGGGAAGTTGAAAAATCCGGGGCGCAAGGCGTCATCTTCCTTCTTTATAAATACTGTGAAAGCCATTTTTTCGACTATCCGGATTTAAAGCAGGCTCTTGAATCGAAAGGGATTCCGACGTTGCTTCTCGAAGTGGAAGATCCATCCTATTCCGTCGGCCAACTTAAGATTCGGGTTCAGGCCTTTGTGGAAATGCTGAGTCCTTTATGAAAAACAATGCCAAATACCAAAGTCCAATCCCGCCAGGGCGGGATCAGATGAAGCTCAAATGTCAACTGTTTAAAAGAAAAATTCTTAAAATTTGAAATTAGACATTGATTTGACATTCGGATTTTGACATTTGAACTTTAAACTCCAAACTTTGGGCGGAGACGTATGGAGAACCAGCGCGTAAATAATCCCTATCGCCCCATCAACTCGACTTCAGCCTACCGTCGCCTCATGTTGGCTTACTATTTCATGGTGAAGCATCCGAACTGGTTTGGCAAAAAGGTCGCGTGGATTACGAGCGGGGGACCGGTAGAACCGCTCTATGCCATGGGAGTCCTCCCGTTTTACCCGGAGAATTACGGGGCGATGTGCGGAACCTTCCGGATGTCACCCTCTCTCTGTGAGGCTGCCGAGCATAAAGGTTACTCCCACGATCTCTGCTCCTATGCCCTCACGGATATCGGGTCTCCTCTGGCTAAGAAAGGCCCTCTCGGCAGACTTCCGAAACCGGACTTTTTAGTCTGCGCAAATAATATCTGCGGTACGGTCATCAAATGGTATGAGATCCAGGCCCGATCCTTCAATGTGCCCCTCTTCTTCTTTGACACTCCCTTCATCCATGATGAGATGGAAAGCCATACCCTGAAATATGTCCAAAATCAGATGGGGGAATACGTCTCTTTTCTCGAGAAACAGGTTCATCACCCATTTTCAGACGAACGTTTTCAGGAAGTCTGTTCCCGCTCTTTCGAAGCCATCACTTTGTGGAAAGAGATTCTTGAGATGGCACGTCACCGTCCAGCCCCTCTGGCTGCTTTTGACGCTTTTATCCACATGGCCCCTATTGTTACCTTGAGAGGAACACGCTGGGCAGTCGGTTATTATAGAAAGCTCAAGAGAGAAATGGAGGAAAGGGTTAAAAAGGGAGTCGGGGCGTTTGCTCGTGAGGAGATACGGCTCATCTGGGATAACATTCCCATCTGGTTTGATATTCGAAACCTCTCAAGGATGCTCTCCTCCCAGGGAGCGGTGCTTGTCGCGGACACCTACACGTCGGCCTGGACGCTGAACGAACTTGACCTGGGCCAATCCCTGCAGAACGGTTTGGCCGAGGCTTATGCCACCATTCATCTCAATCGAGGGTTAGAGTATAAGATACAGAAAATGGCAAACCTGATTGGGACGTACGGAGCCGATGGATTTATCATGCATTCCAATCGGAGCTGCAAACCGTACTCTTTGGGGCAGTTAGATCTTAAACGGGAAGTGACCAAGTTAACCGGAAAACCTGGTCTGATCATTGAGGCGGATCACACCGATTCCCGAAGCTATGCACCCAAGCAGGTCGAAAAGCAGATTCAAATATTCCTGGATATTGTAAGAACAAAGGGCCGTGAAAAGGAGCCATCTTGAAAAACGTGCAGGCTATTTATTTCCGTTCCTTTCCCATCCCGAATTGAGACAAGGCATTCCAGGCGGGGCGAGGGTCACCTTTCGCGTCGGCCAACCCCATCGAGCCAAAGTAAGGTTTTTTGTTGTCACGAAGAAGTGACCAGTAAATCCTTTCGACACCCAATTCAAACGCCTGTTGATACGCCTCCGTAAGCCATTTGGCTTGTTTTCCAGGAGACCCATTATCCATACGACCGCCGGCGTCTGCGGGAAGGCTCACAAATCCGGTTTCCGTAATCCAGACGGGGAGGCTCCCCAGACCTGATTTTTTCATGACATCACGAATATGCTCTAAATAACTGCGAAACGTCAGGCCGTTGGCATTGATTTCGCTCGGGAAATAGTAATCGTGGACACTCACCGCATCAAACTGCTTAGTAGAGAATAACGCTTGTAGCCAACCGTCGTGCCATCTCCAAGCATTCTGGCCTCCCGACCCCAGTTGAAGATTACGAATAATGCCGCACCCCATGGCTGACGGAAGCACTTTTGCTTTTGGGTCAGCCTTCTTAATTGCCTCATAACCAGCCTTCAACAGCTCTAAATACTCTTTCCGGGTCCCCTTCCAGGAAGCTGTCTCATTCACCTCGCTTTCAATTTCGTAATTGACTCCTTGCCCCTGGTAGCGATTGGCAAGGATTTCCACAAAATGAACCCATTCTTTCATATCCATCGATGGGGGGTTAATCTGGATAGACCCCCTTCGGATATGCGTTCCGGCCCCAAATGTTTTGGGCTTCTCTTGAAAAGTCGTGCGTACCGTAAATAGAACGTCGATCTGTTTTGCTTGAGCCGCTTTTAATAAACGATCAACATCACTCCAGTCATATTCCCCCGGGCGTATTTTTATAAATTGCCATTGTAAAGGGACACGGATTGCGCCGACGCCTAATTCGTTTAGATACTTCAACTCCTCTTCGTAGGTCCGCAGTGTTGTATTGATCCCCAAACGCCCTGTCTCCTGGGCCGGAGCTTCGAAAGCCAAAATAGACGATAGCAGCATCAGGCCGCTGAGCAATGCGCCTGTATTCACCCTCATGACTTATTCCCTCTCTCAACCATACCCGTCGTCAGGATCAGTAATCAAATTCCATCACCTCTTCGACAGGCTTTCTATCCCTTCGTGGTGACTCCGCAGGATATCCTACGGCGGCGAGGCAGATCAGGTTCATACTCGGTGGAACTTTTAGTATGGCTTCAACCTCTTTTTTTGCCTGAATAGGCGATACCAGCCAGACAGCACCCAGCCCCATGCCATGAAACACCAGAAGCATCGTCGTGATGGCAGCGGCCGCACTCTGGATCGCCGTAGGCGCCGATCTTCGAAACCCCAGGATCTCCCTGGCTTCAGGGTCGAAGGATTCTCGAGCAACTAGTACCCTATCCATCGGACTCTGATACTCGCTGGCAAAAACTCCAATGCAGGCTGGGGCATTTCTGAAGAAGGAAGCATTCTTTTGATACCGTTTCACATCTTCCTGCCATGATATCGCCTCCGGCCATGAAGCGATTCGATCCGCCACAGACTGGACGGCATTTGCCAATTTCTCAACTGTCTCTTTACTCTTCACTATGATGAAACGCCATCCTTGATAATTCCCTCCGTTGGGAGCCCAGGTTGCCAGCTCCACCGCCTTTTTCAGCAGCTCGTCCGGAACTTCGTCCTTTTTCCATTGCCTGATCGAGCGCCTCCCCCGAATCAATCTTTCCAAGTTCTCAATGTCCATGGATCTTCCCTTTCTGAACGGGTATCCTCCGCTCCCCCTCCTCTTCCAGGGTTATGTCGTAATAGGGATAAGTGACAGAAATCCTAAAAAGCGGTACAGACAGACAGGTGACAAAGCTTTAGAGCGCCACCTTTCAACTATGAGAATCGGGGCTTCAAGGCCATAAAAGAAGCGACTTTCTTGTGACAGCGACAATCACCTCTAACCTAAACGTGCGCATTCTAAAGCTTTGGAA
>DBZJ01000214.1:4131-4938 GCA_002311635.1 Syntrophaceae bacterium UBA1163 | reverse complement strand
TCTAAAGCTTTGGAATCCGGCTGCTTGTACCGTTTTCACCTATTCCCATCGATTACGACAGAACCTCCTACGGCGAAAACCAACCGGTTCAAAATCTCCGAGCGTAGTGATGGGCGAGGCCAAAATATTTCTGAGCCCTTTCTAGAGCCTCTGCCTTCCGGCTCTCGGGCATATTGGGATCGTCAAGCCGGAAACTCTCCACCTTCCCGCGGACATAGGCCCGATAGCACTTGTAAAAATCCAGCACTTCCATTAATTCGTGGTCTCCGGACTCCCCGATAAAAGCACGGATGAGATGCTCGCCGAGGTCCTGCCTGCCGTGATAGTCGAGATCCATGGCCAGAAAAGCGATGTCCGCCGCCACGTCGGTATAGCGGAACCGCTCGTTAAATTCGATGCAATCGAAAATTGAGATCCCGTCTCTCCAGAAGATATGCTCCAGCCGCAGGTCTCCGTGACAGTCCCGAATTCGCTTCGAGGCGATCCTCTGACGAAATACTTCCTCTTTCGCTTCGAAGAAGTCGTTCGTCCTTCTCTTGACCTCATCATAAACTTCTCTTGGAATCGTCAGATCAATGTATTTCTCCGTCTGGTCGAAGTTCTCATCCGTATCCTGTTTCACCCTTTCTGGTTCCGCAAAGCTCTCAATCAGATCGTTGGCCTCTGCGGTGAAATAGAATTTCGCCAATTTCTCAGAGACGGCCTCAATCATTTTGGGAGTGACCTGCTTTCTCTCCAGTAATTTATCCATCAGAAATTCTTCGGGGATCTGTTTCATTTTAACGGCGCACTCCACCCACTCTCCTT
>DBZJ01000214.1:1893-4090 GCA_002311635.1 Syntrophaceae bacterium UBA1163 | reverse complement strand
ACCCACTCTCCTTTTCCCTCCAAGGAGATCCGGTTGCGCTCTCGGGTAATCCTCACAACACCCAGATAAATGTCCGGAGACAGGCGTCGATTCAGCCTGACTTCTTCCTCGCAAAATATTTTTCTTTTTTCGAGAGAAGTAAAATCCAGGAAGCCAAAATCCACCGGTTTTTTCACCTTATAGACATGGCTCCCTGTCAGGAAAAGAAGGGAGATATGGGTCTCGATAAATTTCACGGATCGAGGATGGTCGGGATAGATCTTGGGATCCAGGAGTGCTCTCTGGAGGGATAGGACATCAAGGGTCATCTTTTTTCGATTTTTTTGATCTTCCAGCCCGCAGGGGCGTTGTGCTCCGTATCGATCGTGAGGTGGATGATTGGAAGCGTCCTAAACTTCTTTTTCAAATCGGCCGGATCCACGGGCTGAAACAAAGCTTTATTGTTAATGTAAGCCTCCCGGGTTAACGCGTTCGACTCATAGTTCTCTTTCGTCCTCTTGGAAATTCGCTCAAGGGATTTCTCCTCTGTGCAGACACACTCGGCGATGACGAGAGTCCGACTGGCCTTCCCAGCCAACTCAGCGGCCCTCGATCTCAATTCCTGAGTAAAAAAAGTGGCATCCAAAATCAGCCCATCCTCAGTTGTTTTCAATGCGTTCTCCGCCCGTCTGAACATCTCTTCGTAAACCTTTTTTCTCCTGTCTGGGTCGGAGGCGACCTTGTTGTCGAAGATGTCCTCACCCTTCAAGACTTCCACCCGGATCATATCGGATCGAAGAATCTGAAACCCTTTCAATCTTGCAATTTCCTCCGTCACCGGACTTTTCCAGCTGCCCGGCAGCCCCACCGAGATTAACACACTGCCCTTCGGAACCTCGGATTCAATGACTTTTGCAAAAGCCCTCTCCATTTGAAATCCCCCCTTGTCTGAATAACCAAATTCCAAGCACCGACCATCAAGTAAATTCCAATTACCAAAATTCAAAGTGTTCGGTCATTCGAATTTGGTTATTGGAATTTTTTTGTCATATCGCCAGCGCCTTTAGGATAATGTCGTGTAAAGTGCCATTACTTGCCAAGATACCGTGGTTCTTCACCATCTTTACACCACATGAAAAGTCTAACGGGCGTCCCAAAATGTCTGTCACCTTGCCTCCGGCCTCCTCGGCGATAATCGCCCCTGCGGCATGGTCCCAAATATTTTCTTTATACCCCGGCTCAGCAGAAGATGGAATTCTCAAGTAAAGGGTGACTTCCCCTCTCGCTAGAATCCCGTACTTCGCCTGGCTATCCATTCTAACGGAGGGTTTTGTGATATTCAATATCTCCGCAAGGCGTTGATGCGTGGGATGATCCGCATGGTCTGCCTCAACGCTTTCCGTGATGGTTGCCTCGGACGGACTTTTTACCTCGTGGACGGAGATCGCCCGTGGGTTTGATCCATTCTGGTCCAACTGCACTGAACCCTTTCCCCACAATGCGAGAAAAAGACATCCTTTCTCCCCAAAAGGATGAGCGATATCCACATGAAGATTGGGACAAGCTAAAATCCCCAATCTCACCCTACTGTCCTCGACAAGCGCCAAGGCAATGGCGTATTGATCTCCTCTGAGAAACCCCTTGGTTCCGTCAATGGGGTCTAAAGCCCAAAAACGATCGGTGACCGTATTCGAACTAAAATCAATCCACGAACAGACCTCCTTCGAAGAGGATGTCGGAATGAAGGCATTCACGTAGGTTGTGACTTGTTCGAGGATCTTTGAATGATCCGGCCTCCTCAACTCCTTTGAATCTTCCTCCGCCACAATCGTATCGTTGGGAAATCTTTCTCTGATCAATTTGCAAATAATCGCCTGAGACCCATAATCGGCAATGGTCACCGGGCTTCTGTCGCTCTTCAGGATGGATTCTCCACCTAAAAGTTCGGCCCTTATCCTTCGGCAGAGCGCCGAGGCTTTGACGGCCGCCTGGATGGCGGTCACGACTTCGGGAGAATTTTGATTCACGGAGAAGCCCATCACGAACAGGACGAATGACAGCGAATAAAACGAACGTCAATTATCAAATTCAACCCTCTTGGTCGAACTCGCTATCGTTTGAATCATTCGTTTCTCTAAAATAACAAGGAGGAGGGGTCTTCTCGCCTCTCCTCCTGTTATTCGTTCCATGGTGCCGAAGGGGGGATTTGAACCCCCAC
>DBZJ01000214.1:1078-1777 GCA_002311635.1 Syntrophaceae bacterium UBA1163 | reverse complement strand
CTACCAATTCCACCACTTCGGCAAACTTATATGAATTGTAGCGCTCCGGCGTTTGGCAGAACGAAACCCATTCGCCCTCAATAAATGAAGCCGCTACGCCTCCTATTTTTTCGGCTCAGGTATAGGCACCTGAGGCTGAGCTGGCGCCCCCAAGGGCACTGCGGGGGCCGTGGGAGCAGGCCTTTCCCTCATGATCGTAGAAGCCCTTTTTGTTGAGGAGAAGGTGAGAAGAAGCGACGTGAGCATAAAAATGATGGCAGCGACCGTAGTCAGCTTAGAAAGAAACCCCATCGCACCGGCACTTCCGAAAATGGTCTGACTCGCTCCTCCGAATGCAGCTCCCATCTCTGCTCCCTTTCCTGCTTGAAGCAGCACGATCAAAATGAGCGCAATGCAGACTAAAACATGCACAACAACGATGAACGTCATAAACCCAGTCCTTTCTTCGATTAAAATCTATATCACAACTCTTTGAATCTGACAATCTTTGAGAAGGATTCCGCTTTCAAGCTCGCTCCTCCCACCAACGCACCATCGATATTTGGCTGGTTCATCAGACCTTTGATATTCTCCGGGGTCACGCTCCCCCCATATTGGATCCGCATTTCCTCTGAGACCTTTTGTGAATAAAGCTTTTCCACCTTTCCCCTGATGAACCGATGCACCTCTTCAGCCTGTTCCGGAGTGGCGGTCTTGCCC
>DBZJ01000214.1:0-987 GCA_002311635.1 Syntrophaceae bacterium UBA1163 | reverse complement strand
TGCCGATAGCCCAAACCGGTTCATAAGCGATCACAATATCTCTCAATTCCTTTTCGCCCAATCCCTTCAATCCGCCTTCGATCTGCCTCTCGATCACCAAAAACGTCCTTCCCTCTTCCCTTTCCTTCAAGGTCTCACCGATGCAGAAGATCACCTTCAAGCCCTGCGCAAGGGCTGCCTTGATCCTTCGATTCACCGTCTCGTCTGTCTCTCCGAAATACTGCCGTCTTTCAGAGTGGCCGATAATGACATAGTCACAACCCACTTCCTTGAGCATGAGAGGAGAGATTTCACCGGTGAAGGCACCCTTCTCCTCCCAGTAAAGATTCTGGGCAGCAAGCCGAATGAGACCGCCTTCGAGCTCCCTACGGACAGCGTAGAGCGCCGTAAACGGGGGAGCGACAGCCACTTCCACTTCTTTAACTCCTGAAATGGCCTCTTTCACTTCTCTGACAAGACCGACGGCCTCTCCCACTGTTTTGTTCATCTTCCAATTTCCGGCGATGAAGGGTAATCTCGCCATTATTCCCTCCTCAGTGCCTCGATGCCTGGCAACTTCTTTCCTTCAAGAAATTCAAGGGACGCCCCGCCTCCCGTAGAAATGTGGCTGATCCGATCCGCTACCCCTGCCTGGTTGACCGCCGCCACAGAATCTCCTCCTCCCACGATACTGAAGGCGGAGGAGTCAGCGACCGCCTTAGCAATGGCAAAAGTCCCCTGACTGAAGGGCCTCAATTCAAAGACGCCCATGGGCCCATTCCATACAATCGTTTTCGCGGCACCGATCTCTTTTGAAAAGGTCTTTACCGTCTCTGGACCGATATCCAAGCAGGTCCATCCCGAAGGAATTTTGTCGTTCTTGACAACCTCTCTCTTCGATTGAATATCCATTCGCTCGGCGGCGACGTGATCAGAGGGGAGGAGAAAAGTAATCTTCCCCTTCGCTTTTTCCAACAGGTCACGCGAGAAGCCGATCTGGTCCTCTTC
>DBZJ01000083.1 GCA_002311635.1 Syntrophaceae bacterium UBA1163 | reverse complement strand
TCCTTGCCCGTTCCGCTTTCGCCTCTGAGCATGACCGTGACATCGCTCGGAGCGATCTGCCCCACGATTTTGTAAATCTCCTGCATCTTGGGGGAGGATCCGATGATCCGTTCTCCCTCGTCTGTCTCTTTCGCCTCCAGCGGGGCATAGGCCACTTCCTGCTTCATCATCCTTCGCAAGGAAAGAGCTTTCTCAACGAGTCCTTTCATCTGCGGGATGGGAAAGGGTTTTAAGATATAATCGAAGGCCCCATACTTCATGGCTTCGATCGCTGTCTCGGTCGTCCCATAGGCCGTCATGAGGATGACCAGGGATTTGGGATCGATCGACCTCATCTCCTTCAGCACCTCAATGCCGTTTCGGCCCGGCATCTTGATATCCATGATGATCAGGTCGGGGGAGCTTTCCTTCATCCGATCCAGTGCTTCATCCCCGTTCTGGGCAGTGAGGATGGAATATTTCCCTTCCATCATCCGTTTCAGCGAATACCGGATCGATTTGTCATCGTCGACGATCAGAATGGTTTCCATCTTCCTCCTCTCACGAAATAGGGAGCCAAACCGTCAAGAGGGTCCCTTTTCCGGGGGCGCTCTCCACCTCAATCTTTCCGTGATGCTGATCGATGATTCGATGCGCAATGGAGAGGCCGAGGCCGACCCCGCCCTCCTTGGTGGAGAAGAATGGGTCAAAGAGCTTATTCATGTCTTCGCTGGGAATACCGATCCCGGAGTCCTGAATGGAAAGCGTGACCCATTGACCGTCCTCCAAAACCTGTCCCCTCAAGGTCAGGCGGCCGCCGTTTGGCATCGCCTGAACCGCGTTTAATAAGAGGTTGAGGATAACCTGTTTCATCTGCTCACGGTCCATCGAGATGGGGCGAAGAACCTGAAATTCTTTTTGAACGATAATCCGATATTTTTCCATTTGAGGTCGAAGCAATTGAAGGGTCTCCTCGAAAACGGAGAGGACATCCGCTTTTTGTAGACGGGGAGGTGCCGGTCTGGCAAATCGAAGAAATTGATCGACGATCTCATTGATCCGACGGATTTCCTCTTCAATGACTTGGAGGTCCTCACGACGGGCGCTTTCCGGGGGAAAATTCTCTGTCAGGGAATGAATGAGGATATTGATGCTGGTGAGGGGATTGCGAATTTCGTGAGCGATACCCGCGGCCAATTGCCCTAAGGCAGCTAATTTCTCGGACCGAATCAGCTGGGCCTCCGTCTTTCTGAGATCGGCGGTCGTCTTTTGAATCTTTTCCTCCATCTGCTGGCTGAACGCCTTCAGTTCCTGGTACATGAACGCGTTGTAGATGGCCAGGCCTGCTTGCTGAGCAAAAGCCGTCACCGATTCGAGAGTCTCTTTGGTGATGCTTTTATTCGGCTCCAGAAAGTCCGCGGCAATGGCTCCCAAAGCCTTTCCCTTCGCTAACAGGGGGACCACTAACAGAGAATGAAGATTCAATTTTTCTCTCAAGAAGGGGTTGACCCTTGGATCTTGTCCTGCATCTTGGATGATGAAGGGTTTTCGATCAGAAACCGACCGGGCTACGACGCTGTCCTCCGGGTCTAAGTGCAGCGCGATCCCTTTGATCTTCTCCTCATCGATTCCCACAGCCATTTTGCATTCAAGAGTATTCCTCTTCTCGTTGATCAGGTAGAGACGGGCGCGGTCAAACCCGATATTCTTCGTCACGCCCTCCAAAACGAGTCTGAGAATCTCATCGATATCAAAAGCTTCCGTCAGGCCCGAATTCTCGATGCAGATCGCCGCCTGGTTCGCAACCGTCGTGAGAATTTCCTCCTCGCTCTTCGAAAAGGAATGGGGGAAAGAAGTGTAACAATTGATCACCCCGATTACCCTGTCCTTAATGCACATGGGGACACTGAGCATCGAAACCAGTCCCTCCTTTTTTGCCAACTCCTTCTCTTTATACAGGGGATCTTTGAGAACGTCGAGAATGGCCATGGGTTGATTTCGAAGGGCCACGCCGCCGACCACTCCTTCTCCCAGAGCGAGACTTCGCTCCTTCAGATACTCTTCGCTGATGCTCTGGGTGGCCTTGAGCTTCAGTTTTTGATCTCTCTCATCGAAAATCCAAAGCGAACAGATCTTTGAGTTCATGATATTGGCGGTGACCGTCACAATGAGCCGCAGGACATCTTCAAGATAGAGACCGGATGCAATCGCCTTGCTGATTTCGAGCAGGGCGTTGATCTCTTTGGCATCGAGACGCTTTTTATTTTTAGACAAAACCATCTTCCTTCCGCTCTATCATAAACGAAAACCGTTCATTTGGGAAGGGAATTGATTGATTCCAAAGGGTTCCAGGATTCCAGGTTTCGAGGGTTCGAGTGAAAAAGTACTTAAGGTCTTCTTCCCTTGTCACGTATTCCACTCGAATCCTTGACCGCTTGACCCCTTGGACCCTTTACTCTTGAAAGATTCGGTGAGAGCCCAGCGGATTCTTAGATAAAAAAAGGGATACCGGGTATCCCCGATATCCCCTTTTGATCAATCCTTCCACTCAGCCGAGGATCTTATCGACTTCCGCTTGATCAGAATCCATCACATAGGGGATCCCGGAGATGTCCGCAGCCTTCCGGGTCAAGGAGCAAATGTCATTCCTCGAAATATATTTCAAGGCGAATTTTCTGGCTCCGGCCATCATCTGTTGAAGTCCTGCATTTAGCCGATCAAAATAGGTCACCATTCCGATCGTCCCTGTTGGGATCTTCTCGAAGTCCTTCCCATATTTGTCTTTCAATTTAGCAGCCAGAATGAAGATATGCTCCACGTCGGCCCCGAATTTGGCCACATCCGCGGGGACCTTTCCTTTTTTGACCATCTCGCCAATCGTGTTTCCCACCATGGCCGCTGTCATCGAAGCCCGACCCAGGCAGATGGCTTTAATGTAAGGAGCGGCCAGAGCGATGGCCTTGAAGATATGGTCCTCAAGAGCGAATCCTCCTGCCATGGCACAAGAGGGGATGAACGCACCTTTTTGATCCAGGCGTTTCAGGTATTGGTAAAGAAGGCTTTCGAGGTAAACGGTGGGGACTCCCCATTCGTTCATCATTCGCCAGGGGCTCATTCCTGTTCCCCCTCCGGCGCCGTCGACGGTCAGAAGGTCAATTTTGGCATCCGAAGCGCATTTGACGGCTCGGGCCAAATCCGCGGGCCGATAGGCCCCGGTTTTAAGGGAGACATACTTGGCCCCGATCTTTCTCAGACGCTCCACTTCTTTACGGAACCCTTCCTCGTCCACCATGCCCAGTCTGGAATGGCGTTCGAATTCCTTAAAGTCTCCTTGTTTGAATGCTTCCTGTATCACATGGTCTTCCGGATCGGGAAGGACGATATAACCCCTGCTCTTCAGCTGCAGGGCCCTTTCCAGTGTCGGGAGTTTGACTTCGCCGCCAATATCTTTGGCGCCCTGTCCCCATTTCGGTTCTATGATCTGGACGCCCAGTTTTTCGACCACATATTCCGGAACGCCAAGGCGCCCGTCTTCCACATTATACTGAACGACGATTCCTCCATACCCATCGTACCACTGCTGGAACGTCTTAACACGGCGTTCCATCTCCGGAGATCGGGCCACACGGCTATTCTTAAATTCAGACTTAGGGTCCATCCCGCAGACATTTTCCCCTACAACGACCAGGGTCCCGGAGATGGCCGCTGCAATCGCCATCGCTTCCCAATGGATTCGTGCGATATCGGTCGAACCTAAGGCGCCCGTAAAATAGGGGACCTTCAATTTGATCTTTTCTTTCGCCCCGACTTCTGTGGAGACATCGACAGCCGGGAAGGTCGCACGGTCTGAGTCGGCTGCAATGCCGACCGCACCCACGCAGGTTCCCTGAATATTGAAATGGGAATAGTCGATGGGATAATCTTTTTCAGATCCTGCGGTGACCTTGGAAAAAGGCTGGGGGTAGAGAATTTCCCTTCCTCTTAGGGCGGAGCGACCTATTTCACAAGGGCCCGGGCACCCATCCAGGCAGGTCACACAGATCCCAGAAATGGGTGCAGGTTCAACTCGATTTTTAGTGAAGGTTGCAGGGCTACGATTTGGTTTGGTGAATGTCATGCTTTTCCTCCTCCTTTCGTTGGATTCAAATAAAAAAAGGCGCCGCTTCTTGGACGCCTTTGTCTTTCAATACTCCTCTGTATTGATTCGCTGAACGTATTAATATCTTTTCAGGTAAAACGCGATACAGTTTCTCAATTTTATGGAGGATGCATAAGAATTAATCTCTTCTTTTGGTATTAATAATTATTTTTTTTGAAAACATTCCAGGGTCATTTCGTTCTTTTGATAAAATACACTAATTATTATGACAAAAAATACACTTTCACTTAATTTTTCTCATAAAAAAATCCATCCTTAATTCACAATGATTTTTATAATCCTTCTTTCGGTGGACTCAAAATCCATAAAAGAACTGCCTCTCCCTTCCCGGTGTTGATCCATTTCGATGGGAATGTTGCCCCTAAATAAAGGCTATCCCCTTCCCTTAATAACTGTTTTTCATTCTGAATTTCAACCTCTAATTCTCCTTTTATGACATACGCGAATTCATCTCCCTTATGACTGTAAAAATGTCCATCGATCACAGCCCGTTCTTGTATGGTTAAGAGATAAGGTTCCATTCTGCGATTGAACGTATCTGAAATCAAACGTTGAAGCTTCAGCTCCCTGCCTTTGAACTGCTGAGGATAAATTTCCTGTCTTTCATTGGGTCTGATCAGCATCTTCTGAAGAGGTGTTTCCTCTCCGTCCGTCAGGAAATAGATCGGCTGAGTGTTTAATCTATCGCTCAATTTGAGGAGAGAGTCAAGGGATGGACTGATCGAATTTTTTTCCAATTGAGAGATAAAACTCGGGGTCAGGCCTACCTGCTCGGCCAGTTCCTTTTGGGTCATTTCCATTCTTTTCCTCAAGGCTCTGATCTTATCACCCAGATTGCTGGGGCGCCGGCCTCCGATGGAAGGGAAGATCACTTCTTGTTCCCATACCTCATAATGCTTCGGGAGAAAGGCACTCCTTGAAAACCTTCCCTCCAACTTGATTACTTTGAGATAGAATTCACCGTTCTTTTTTTCCAGTTCAAGCGCTACCTGGGTAATATGCCTTAGATTGGCTTTAAAAGCGGGGGTGTGTGCTTTTTTTTCAAGGACCCAGTAGGCCACTGTTTGAAGATCGTAGAGCCGGGGGCAGGAATAAGTGAAAAATTTGTAAGTTAAGTTTTCGTCTCCCCATACATCCTGCATTCCGGTGAGACTGTCGAAGATATAACGGACGCCCTCTCCCTTTTCAATCTCGATTCGATCCAATGCCACCCGGAATTGCGAGAGGTCTTTGGGGTTTTCGGCCTTGATGACGCTTCCTTTAAATCCTTCTTTATCTTTTTTGTAAAACTGAGAAAAGAGGGGATCATTATTTCCCTTTCCAGAAGTAAAGCAGTCCAGGATGGTTAAATGCTCCAAATTGGAGAGATGGACTAAACGCTTCGTCAGGGTGGCCGGAGAGGCATTGAAGCTGACATAAATCAACGGGTATCCATTTTTGAGAGTCTGCTCGATAAACCTTTGTAGAAAAATCTCAATATACGTTCCGGCTTCCACCTCCCAGATGACGTTATCACCGGTCTTAAGAAAACCTAAGAGATGGTCTAAGTAGTTTATTCCTGAAGATATATTGGTCGGCATTTCTTCCGCTCATCCCCTCATTTTTTCCGTAAGGAGGATGGCTTCGGCGAGCTCTCGCATGGTCTTCCGACTGTCCATGCTCGCCTTTCGAATTCTCTTGAAAGCCTCGTCTTCGGTCAAGCCATGATGTTTCATCAAGGCCCCCTTGGCCCTTTCCACCAATTTCCGGGTTTCCAATTCCTCCTGGATCACCTTGGTCTTTACCATTAACTCGGTATTCTCAATGCAGATGGCCGCCTGGTTGGCCACGGCGGTCAGGACCACTCTTTCCGTCTCGTTAAATTCGTGGCGATAGGAAGTATAGCAATTGATGACCCCGATTACTTTGTCCTTCAGCGTCAGGGGAACACTGAGCATGGAGACCAGGCCCTCTTTTTTTGCCAACTCTTTCTCTTTGTAACGAGGCTCCTTCAAAACATCGAGGACGGCCAGGGGTTTATTCTCCTGGGCCACGTAACCCACCACGCCCTCTCCCAATTTCAAAGCCCGTTCCTTGAGATATTCCTCGCTCATGGTTTGAGTCGCCCTGATTCTGAGAACTTTTTCCTTTTCATCCAGTATCCACAGAGAACAGATCTTCGAATCCATCACGTTGGCTGTTACGGTTACAATCAGCCTTAAGATGTCGTCTAAGTACCGATCTGAAGAGATGGCTTGACTTATTTCTGAAAGAGCTTTGATCTGCTTCTTGTAGGGAGTCTTTTTATTGATCAATCAGATGTCCCCCTTCCTCAACACAAATCTGGACACGTGCTAAATTTACATAAAAGACCGAGGGTTGTCAACAGCGCAATCTTGTGAGAATTTCCGGTAGCGTGTTGACCCAGGTAGGAGATTATGCTAAATCTGAGCAGATGAATCGTCATCGGAAGACCATATATTTCACTCATTTATCGAGTCCAAGAGGACGGAGTAGAAGTGTTACCCGCCGAGGAGACCCAATACTCTTTTCAATCTCGTCAAGGAGAGGAAATGGATCCCATCAAAGAGTGGTGGATTGAAGAAAAGGCGAAGAAGGCGGTTGAAAGGCTCGTGGCTCATGATTTTAAGGCGATTTATGTCAAGACGAAAGAAGAAGCGGTTCAGGAAATTCGGAAACAGATTACCCCGAAGCAGAGAATAGGAGTAGGGGGATCTCTAACCCTACGAGAGTTGGGAATCTTGGAAAAATTGGAAGCGGAGGGTTATACTATCTATAATCATTGGAAGCCGGGACTTTCGAGAGAGCGCATGCTTGAGATCAGAAAGTCCCAAATGACTTCGGACCTGTTTCTGAGCAGCGTCAATGCCGTCACTTTGAACGGAGAGCTCGTCAATATCGATGGGATCGGGAACCGTGTGAATTCAACCGTTTTCGGTCCTGGAAAGGTCATCCTTGTCGCCGGCCATAATAAAATCGTTGATGATGTTCAAGAGGGGATCAAGAGAATAAAAAATGTGGCTGCCCCGCTCAATGCACGGCGACTCAATATCGATGTCCCGTGCGCTAAGCTGGGGAAGTGTGTGGATTGCAATTCTCCCAACCGGATCTGCAGGGTCATCGTCATCCATGAACGGAAACCTTCCTTGACAGATATCTTCATCATTCTGGTCGGAGAAGAACTGGGATTCTGATCCATTGCGGATTTCGGAATTCGGATTTCGGATTTAATCCGCAATCTGCATTCCGCATTCTAAAATTTTATTACGGAGGAGGAGCTATGGGCAAGATCAGGAGGGCAATTGTCAGTGTTTCGGATAAGGCAGGGGTGGTTCCATTTGCCAAGGGCTTGGCACAGATGGGTGTCGAGATCCTTTCCACGGGAGGAACGGCAAAAACATTAAGAGAGCAGGGCGTATCTGTGATGGATATCTCTGACTACACGGGATTCCCGGAGATGCTGGATGGACGGGTGAAGACCCTTCATCCGAAAGTCCACGGGGGGCTTTTGGGCCAGCGATCCAAGAAGGAGCATGTCAAGAAAATGGAAGAGCACGGAATCCTTCCGATCGATCTGGTCGCTGTCAACCTCTACCCATTCGAGGCAACGGTGGCGAAGAAGGATTGCGCCCTGGAAGAGGCGATTGAGAATATCGATATCGGCGGGCCGACGATGCTCCGCTCGTCGGCGAAAAATTACCCGGATGTGACTGTGGTGGTAGATCCCAGCGATTACGAGCCGGTCCTTTCTGAATTGAAGGAGAAAGGCGAAATTTCTTTGGAGACCAATTTCCGTTTGGCGAAGAAGGTCTTCCAACATACGGCCCGTTATGATGGCGCCATCTCGAATTACCTTGGCCAGATCGAGAAGGGCAAGAAAGTACATGAATTTCCGGAGACCTTCACGTTTCAGGTAAAGAAAACTCAGGACCTGCGCTACGGAGAAAACCCGCACCAAAAAGCTGCCTTTTATCGGGAGTATGTGCTCACCGAGCCTTCAGTTTCGAATGCGGTCCAGCTCCAGGGGAAAGAGTTGTCCTACAACAATATACTCGATATCGACTCTGCCTATGAGACGGTTAAGGAATTTGAAGAATCGGCCACGGTCATCATCAAGCATAACAACCCCTGCGGTGCGGCGGTCTCTTCTA
Source organism: Syntrophaceae bacterium UBA1163 (assembly GCA_002311635.1). Taxonomy (GTDB): domain Bacteria; phylum Desulfobacterota; class BSN033; order BSN033; family UBA1163; genus UBA1163. The sequence continues at coordinate 11,024 of DBZJ01000083.1, read as the reverse complement.
AGAGTTTAGCGGACGCCTACAAGAAAGCCAGGGAATGCGACCCGGTCTCGGCATTCGGCGGTGTGGTCGGTTTCAATCGGGTCGTGGATAAAGAGACGGCAAAGGAGATGGCGGATATCTTTCTTGAAGCCATCATTGCTCCGGGTATTGACCCGGAGGCATTAGAGATTCTTAAGAAGAAAAAGGATCTTCGGATTCTCAAAACTCCGCCACTCATCGGTTCCCATTCGCAGGGAGGGTTCGATCTCAGAAAAGTGGTGGGAGGGCTTCTGGTCCAGGACCGAGACCTCGGAAAGGTGCCGATGGATCAATGGAAAGTGGTGACCAAAAGGAAGCCGACCGAAGAAGAGAAAAAGGCGATGGCCTTTGGTTGGAAAGTGGCGAAGCATGTCAAATCGAATGCCATCCTCCTCGTCCGGGAAGACCGGACCATTGGAATCGGCGCTGGGCAGATGAGCCGTGTTGATTCCACCCGCATAGCGGTGATGAAGGCCCAATCCTCAACCAAAGGAACGGTATTGGCCTCGGATGCAATGTTCCCGTTTAGAGACGGCGTAGATACAGGTGCTGAAGCAGGCGCCTCGGCGATCATCCAGCCCGGTGGGTCGATTCGAGACGATGAAGTGATTGCCGCCGCAAACGAACACAACATCGCCATGGTCTTTACAGGAATGAGGCACTTTAGACATTAAAAGAGCGTGTCCGTGTCGCGTGTCCGTGTCCGTCAGGAAAGAAGGCGGAACACGACAAGGATCAAGGGCATTTACTTCAATATTTTACGGACACGGTCACGAGGGGTTCTGATCATGAAGGTTCTGATGGTAGGCAGTGGGGGCAGGGAGCACGCCTTAGTTTGGAAGATTGCTCAGAGTCCGAAGGTAACGAAGGTCTATTGCGCTCCGGGGAATGCGGGCATCTCCGAACAGGCGACGATCGTTCCCATCAAGGCCAGCGATTTGAATGGTTTGCTTGACTTTGCGCTGAAAGAGAAGATTGATTTAACTGTCGTTGGGCCTGAGGATCCTTTAACCCGGGGCATTGTCGATCTTTTTGAATCAAAGGGTCTTTTTATTTTTGGAGCAAACAGGAAAGCGGCAGAGATCGAAGGGAGTAAAGCCTTTGCCAAGGAGATGATGAAGAAGTATTTCATTCCGACGGCTTTTTACGAGGTCTTTGATAACCGGAATGAAGCGGTGAAATATATTCGCAAGCAGGGTGCTCCCATCGTGGTCAAGGCAGATGGCTTGGCTGCGGGCAAAGGAGTGATCATCTGCAAAACCGTGGAGGAAGCCATCCAGTCTGTTGACAAGATCATGATGGAGAAGATGTTCGGAGAAGCGGGAAATCGAGTGGTGGTCGAGGAATACCTTGTAGGAGAAGAAGCGTCTTACATTGCTTTTACGGATGGGAAGACCATTCTTCCTATGGCATCTTCCCAGGATCATAAGGCTATCTACGACGGAGACCAGGGCCCCAACACAGGCGGGATGGGCGCTTATTCCCCCGCACCCGTTGTGACGGACGAGGTTCATGAGAGGATTATCGAGAAGGTCTTGAGGCCGATTATCTACGGCATGGGGGAAGCGGGCAGACCCTACAGGGGCGTTCTCTATGCCGGGCTGATGATTCTCGATGGCCACCCCAAGGTATTGGAGTTCAATGCTCGGTTCGGAGATCCGGAAACCCAGCCTGTTTTGATGCGGATGAAAGGAGATATCGTTCCTATCCTTGAAGCTTGCATGAAAGGGAATTTGTCCCAATGCAAGATTGAATGGGACAACCGGCCCTCTACCTGTGTGGTGATGGCTTCAAAGGGATATCCTGGAGATTACGAAAAAGGAAAAATGATCGGCGGCCTGAAAGAGGTTTCTCGAATGGATGGAGTTTTTGTATTTCATGCAGGGACAGCTTTGAAGGACGGGCAGATCGTCACCAATGGAGGGAGGGTTTTAGGAGTGACAGGGTTGGGAGAAGATATCCCCAGAGCCATTGAGAGGACTTATCAGGCGGTTAAAAAGATCTCCTGGGATGGCGTTCAGTATCGAACCGATATCGGACAAAAAGCACTGTGCCGGCTATAATAAAAACGCAGAGAGCATAGCGCATAGAGCATAGGTTCTGTAGCGCCCTCATTTATTGAGGGCGACAAAAGTCTTTGATTGTCATTCCGGGCTTGACTAAGCCTGCCCCGTACTTGATACGGGGGAATCCAGGCGTCGTCCCGGCGAAAGCCGGGAACCATTTTGTTCCGATTTTATCGGGAATCCAGGGTTCCCGTTTCCACGGGAATGACAAATCGAAACAGTTAGGAGATTTGATAACATGTATAAGATTGCGGTAATTCCCGGAGATGGGACCGGACCCGAAGTCGTAGCTGAAGGGTTGAAGGCTCTGAAGGCCGTTTCCAAAAAATTCAAGTTCAAATATCAGCTGGAGCATTACGACCTGGGTGGCGAACGCTATCTGAAAACCAAAGAGACATTGCCGGATTCAGTTCTGGATGAGTTGAAAAAGATGGACGCCATTTATCTGGGAGCGATCGGGCATCCGGACGTCAAGCCCGGAATTCTGGAACAGGGAATTTTATTAAAGATTCGATTTCAGCTGGACCAATATATCAATCTTAGGCCCGTCAAGCTTTATGACGGTGTGGAAACACCTTTGAAAGACAAGGGGCCTAAAGATATTGACTTCATTGTCGTCAGGGAGAATACGGAAGGCGCCTATACGGGCGTGGGAGGATTCGTCAAAAAGGGAACGCCCGATGAGGTTGCGATTCAGGAGGCGATTCACACCCGAAAAGGCGTGGAGCGCTGCATCCGTTTTGCCTTCGAATATTGTCGCAAAAGGAAGCAGAAGAATAAGGTGACTCTCTGCGGGAAGACAAATGTTCTTACCTATGCGTTCGACCTTTGGGAAAGGGCCTTTCGTGAAGTGGCTAAGGAATTTAAGGGGATTGAGGCGGACTACGCTCATGTGGATGCGATCTGTATGTGGATGGTCAAGAATCCGGAGTGGTTCGACGTCATCGTTACCGACAATATGTTCGGAGACATCATCACCGATTTGGGCGCGATGATTCAGGGAGGGCTGGGGATTGCGGCCGGAGGAAATATCAATCCGAAAGGGGTCTCGATGTTCGAGCCGATTGGCGGCTCTGCTCCCAAATATACGGGGATGGGAGTGGTGAGTCCCCTGGCAGCGATTTCCGCATGTCAGATGATGCTCGAACATCTCGGAGAAGAAAAGGCCGGTCGGGCAATTGAGGAAGCCGTCATGAAGGTCTTGAAGCAGGACGTCAAAAGCGTGAATGCCGGCAAAATGGGATATTCCACCTCTCAGGTCGGCGACCTCGTTGTGAAATATGTTCAGGGCAGATAATTGAATTACCAATGAGCGATGATCAATGTCCAATTAGCATTGATCGTTGAAAGTTTAATTTTGTGTCACGGACACGGGCACGTTTTTTGTAAATGGGAGGTTAAGATGGAATGGGGAATGAAAAATCGTTTGGCTCAGTTGGTTAAATCGGATGGGCATTGTCTCTTTTTACCCATTGATCATGGTTATTTTCAGGGGCCCACTCGGAAATTAGAGAAACCCGGCGAAACCATTCGGCCGCTGCTTCGCTATTGCGATGCCCTCTTTGTAACAAGAGGGGTGTTGCGCGCCTCGATCGATCCTGAAAATACCAAGCCCATCATTCTTCGTGTTTCCGGTGGGACGAGCATGGTTGGTAAAGATCTCTCGAATGAAGGAATCACCACATCGATGGAAGAGGCGATTCGTCTGAATGTCGCAGCCGTGGGTATTTCAATCTTTGTCGGGAGTGAATACGAGAGGGAATCATTATTGAACCTCTCAAAACTGGTGGATGAAGGAGAAAAATATGGCATCCCTGTCATGGCTGTTACGGCCGTGGGAAAGGAGCTGGAGAAAAGAGATGCTCGCTACCTTGCTTTAAGTTCGAGGATTGCTGCTGAGTTGGGCGCACGGATTGTAAAAACCTACTGGTGCGAGAATTTCGATAAGGTGGTGGATGGTTGCCCAGTTCCTGTGGTTATGGCCGGAGGCCCCAAGGTCGATACGGAGTTACAAGTATTCGAATTTGTCCATGATGGGATGGAGAAGGGCGCCATCGGAGTGAACCTCGGGCGAAACATCTGGCAGAACGAATATCCTGTACCAATGATCAAGGCTTTGCGTGCCATCATCCACGAAAAAGCACCGGTCAAGGAAGCCAACGATATATTCGAACAGGAGAAAATCAAAGCGAAAAAATAGCATGCGCGTGGCCATGTATTATAACAACCGGGATGTAAGGCTGGAGGAAATGCCGACTCCCCGGATCGGGGCAGATGAGTTACTGGTCAAGGTGCTGGCGAGTGGTATCTGCGGCAGCGACGTCATGGAATGGTATCGAATTAAGAAAGCTCCCCGGGTTCTCGGCCACGAAATTGCCGGAGAGATCGTTGAAGTCGGCAAAGAGGTAAAAAATTATAAAGTCGGTGACCGGGTTTTTGTCTCCCACCATGTTCCCTGTAACACCTGCGAGTATTGTTTGAACGGTTTTCACACCCTTTGCGATACGTTGCGAACGACCAATTTTGATCCGGGAGGTTTTGCCGAATATCTTCGCGTTCCCAGGATCAATGTAGATCGTGGAGTATTCGTATTGCCAGATGAAATTTCCCTTGAAGATGGGGTTTTTATCGAGCCATTAGCCTGTGTCCTAAGGGGACAGAGATTGGCCAGACTTAGACCCGGGCAGACTGTTTTTATCATCGGGAGTGGAATCTCCGGAGTTCTTCATATTGCCTTAGCCCGTGCTTCAGGGGCAGGCCGGATCATAGCATCGGATATCAGTGAATATCGTCTTAAAGCAGCAAAGCAATTTGGGGCGGATGAAACGATCCTTGCAAAAGAAGTTAATCCCGCCAAGATTCGAGAAATCAATCAGGGACGGTTGGCTGATCTGGTCATTATCTGTGCGGGGGCAATTTCTGCCTACACGCAAGCTTTGCAATCTGTCAACAGGGGAGGAACGGTCTTATGCTTTGCTCCTTTAGAGCCGGGTCTCAATTTCGTTTTTCCCTTTTTCGATTTTTGGAATGATGGTCTCACGCTCATGTCCACATACGGGGGCAGTCCTCTTGACATTACAACTGCCATCGAGTTGATAAGGGCTCAACGCCTTCCCCTTCGGGAAATGATTACCCACCGGCTTCCTCTTAAAGAGGCCGGTCTTGGATTTCGAATGGTGGCCGAAGCAAAAGATTCCATCAAAGTAATCATCGAACCCCACCGATAATCAATCAAAGTAGGTACCCTCCGATTGTCAGAAGCATGGGACTCAATAATTTCTTTTGAGTAACGGGAAAATGTTATTTTTAGGGTTAAGGTTTCCGGGAAATGGAGTTACTAAGGAGGCCGTAATAAGATAGACATCATTGATTTGAGGGACTGCACGTTTGAGAATCTTAGACTGGACTCCGGCGTTCGCCGGAGAGACGGATTTAAGGCATCGTTTCTTCTCGTCATTCCGGCGCAAGCCGGAATCCAGTGGTGCAAAAGATTAAGGTTGATGTATATGCAATTGTGGCCCTATTAGTAATTAAATGGCGGAGGAAAAAAGCATAGTGAAAAAGGTTTTGAATGGCCAGCGTCAGCACTGGGAGAATATGTTTTCGAATAAGCCCGAAATGTTTGGCACGGAGCCGAGCGATGCCGCTCAAAAAGCAGCAGAACTTTTTAAAAAGGAAGGGAGAGCCAAGATTCTTGAACTCGGAGGAGGGCAGGGGAGAGATACTGTCTTTTTCGCCCGAAATGGGTTTCAAGTTCATGTGTTAGACTATTGCGAGAGTGGGGTTGAGGCAATCGCCCGAAAAGCAAAGGAATTGGGTATGACACAATCTATTACCGCTATCTGCCACGATGTCAGAAAACCTCTGCCTTTTGATGATGAATCTTTCGATGCTTGCTATTCCCATATGGTTTATTGCATGGCGCTCACAAGGGCCGAGCTCGAATTTCTTTCCGACGAAATCAAGCGGATTCTCAAACCGAAGGGGCTGAATATTTATACGGCTCGAAACACAAAGGATCCCCATTACGGAACGGGCATTCACCATGGTGAGCAAATATATGAAGTCGGGGGGTTCGTGATTCATTTTTTCAGTAGGCAGATGGTGGAAGATCTGGCAAAGGGATTTGAGATCGTGAGTGTCGATGAGTTTGAAGAAGGCCAACTTCCGAGAAGACTCTTCCGAGTAACCCTGAGGAAGAAATGAAACACGGGAGGTTATGATGAAAAAGGTGAATCCACGAGCTGGTCTGCGCACGGAAGTGATCGGATATAAACACGGCGATGAGGCGATGGAAGGTTATCTGGTTTTTGAGGGCACAGGCAAGGGAAAGCGCCCCGGCGCCATTGTTGTCCATGCGTGGACGGGGCTCGATGCTTATACCAAGAAGCGAACAGAGCAATTAGCGAAGCTTGGCTACATTGCCTTTGCCATCGACATGTATGGCAAAGGAGTGAAGGCCAAGGATGCCGAGGAGGCAGCCAGACTGGCTGGTATCTACAGGGCGGACAGAAGGCTCATGCGTAGCCGTGCGAATGCGGGATTGGAGGTTCTCAAGAAGCACGCCCTTACCGACGCTAAACGAATTGCTGCCATGGGCTACTGCTTCGGCGGCGGGGTCGCGCTGGAATTAGCCAGGAGCGGGGCCGATATAGCAGGGGTGGTGAGCTTTCACGGCAATCTCGATACCCCGAACCCTGAAGATGCCAAGAATATCAAAGGTAAGGTGTTGATTCTTCACGGTGCTGATGATCCGATAGTGCCACCCGATCAGGTAATAGCTTTTCAGGATGAGATGCGGAAGGCAAATGTTGACTGGCAGATGGCGATTTATGGGGGTGCGGTTCATGCCTTCACCAACCCTGAATCTGGTGACGATCCTTCCAGGGGTGCAGCTTATAATGAAAAGGCGGACCGACGTTCCTGGGAAGCAATGAAAATGTTTTTCGCCGAGATATTCAAATAAACAGAAAAACGAACTGGATTTGCCTGAGAAGAGGTCCGGGAAAAATCACGGCTTATTGAGCCATGAATAGTAGTTCCCCGATAAGTAGATAGAAGCAAGTGGGTTGTGGCCTGTCACTCTGTCTTTCACCGCCAGGACGGTTGTCGGCGCTTCGGCATATTTGAAAAACAGGGAGTCGTGTCCCACGCAGAGTCCCAGTAAGATATTGAAATCCGTCTTGGCATCGTTGACGATTACTGCCTGGAGAATGGGATTACACATGGACTCGTACTGCCCGATAAAGATCTTCTCGCTGTCCTTCACGCCGATCTCCTCTTTTGGTATTGACCCGACCTTACAGACAACGGATACCGTTTCAAAGCCCTGATTTTGCAGAATTCGGATAACCATTGCCGCTTCCTTGTACAACCCTATGCAGAACACCAAGCCCAAACGGGTGTACTCCATCTTCCGGGCAAGCTCGCATATTTCCTGTATCCTTGGCTTCGTTGGGTGCATCACATAAGGCCTTTTATCCCTTCCGGCATAACACTCACCCTCCTGAATAGACGCCTGCCGCGCAAATTCCCTTACGTCTGCTTTCTGATACTTCTTCTGTGCCTGTCCGGCAAGCTTCTTTTCCCCAAGAGTGGGGCACCCTTTCGACCCTTTTCCTTTTGGATTTATGCAGACCTTCTCCTTCGGGGGCAAGGCGCAGTTTGCACAATCCGACAGATTATTCTTTTTCATAAATAGCCTCCCTCGAGAATGGGATGTTGATCCTCGAAAAAACTCTTTCCTTAAATCAATGCAAGGCTATCGGCGACGGCTAGGCCGGCTTGGGTAGGGGAGAGGCGGCCATCCTGGATAGAAATAAAACCTTCTTCCAGGAGCCTATTCAGCATTTCCCTTTTTTCAGTGAAGAGATCGTATTGGTACCGGTTCTTAAAATCTTCGAAGTTAACTCCCCTTTTCGTCCGGAGACCGAGATACACTGCCTCCAATCTCAGCTGCTCCATTGTCAGGGTTTCTGTCTCTTCAACAGGAAGATTTCCGGCGTTGACCGCAACAAGGTACTGGTCGAGGGAACGATGGTTCCGCCAGCGCCGGTTAGACTGGAAGGAGTGGGCAGAAGGACCGAGACCGAGGTAAGGGGAGTGGTCCCAATATTTCTGGTTGTGTCGGGAAGCATACTGCATTCCCCTCGCGAAGTTGGATACTTCATAATGGATATATCCGGCATCTTCGAGGAACTCAGATGTCTTTATGAAAAATTCGTACTGCAATTCTTCTCCCGGCATGAGAAACTCTTCGGCCTGGTATCTTATACCCAAAGGGGTTTCTGCTCCGAGCGTTAATTGGTAGCAGGAGAGGTGCTCCGGTGAAAAGGCGACGGCCCGTTTCAAGGTATCCAGCCATGAGTCCATTTCCTGTCCCGGAACACCGTAAATCAGATCGACTCCAATATTTTCAAACCCAGCCTTTCTCGATGCCTCAATGGCTGAAAGAGCCTGCTTTGCAGAATGCCTTCTTCCGAGAAAGCCCAGCACTTTTTCATCAAAAGATTGGATTCCGATATTGATTCGATTGATCCCCATCTGACGCATCGATTCAAGCGGAGATTGATCGAGATCAGCCGGGTTCGTCTCGACAGTTACTTCCGAGTCCGCCATGAGACCGAAGTTTTTCTGCACACTTGTCAGGATGTCTTTTAACTGTTTGGGGCTGAGAAGGGAAGGGGTTCCGCCTCCGATGTAGAGCGTATCAAAGACATCGAACCTGTTACGGTACATCTCCATTTCTTTAAAGACAGCATTTAGAAAGTTAGGGACGGCAGAGACGTATGTTGATGAATAGAAATCACAGTAGTGACATTTGCTAATGCAAAAGGGAATATGAATATAGAGACCGGGAATCTTTTCTGAGTTCATTGGGTTAATTCGGTTTATTGGGCTCTTGGGCTAAACCCCAAACCAATTGGCCCTGATGCGTGCTTGCCGCAGGCACGGGCTGAGTTTCATAATCTCTACGCCATGCTCTATGCGCTATGCCCTATGCGTTTAGTCATCCGTGTTCGTTTTTAAAACGGCCAAGAAGGCGCTCTGAGGGATGGACACCGACCCGATTGTCTTCATCCTCTTCTTGCCTTTCTTCTGCTTCTCCAAAAGTTTTCGCTTGCGCGTAATGTCCCCTCCGTAGCACTTCGCTGTCACATCCTTGCGGAAAGGTGAGATCGTCGTACGGGCGATGATCTCTCCTCCGATCGCTCCCTGGATGGCAATTTTAAACATCTGCCGGGGAATTTCTTCCTTTAATCTTTCGCAGGCATGCAAAGCACGGGGACGGGCTTGATCACGGTTGACAACCTGCGAGAGGGCATCTACCTTCTCGCCGTTGACCAGGATGTCCACCAGGACCAGGTTGCTTTCCCGATAGTCCAAGAGTTCGTAATCAAAGGAACCATATCCCTGGGTGATGGATTTGAAACGATCGTAAAAATCATAGATCACATCGGCCAGGGGCATCTCATAGGTCAGCTCCACCCGACCCGGGCTCAGGTAGTTCAGTTTTGAGTTCACACCTCGCTTCTCCATGCAGAGTTTCATCACAGCACCCAAATATCTTTCCGGCATGAGCAGCGTGGCGCGGATATAAGGCTCTTCTCCTTTTTCAATGATGCTGGGATCCGGATAATGGGCGGGATTGTCAACGAACTCGACGCTTCCATCTTTCAATGTAAACCGGTAACGGACGCTCGGAACGGAGAGAATGATGGAAAGATCGTATTCCCGTTCCACCCTTTCCTGGACGATTTCGAGATGAAGGAGACCCAGGAATCCGCACCGGAAGCCCTGTCCCAGGGCAATCGAGGAGTCTTTCTGGTAGACGAAGGCCGCGTCATTCAATTTATATTTCTCAAGGGCGACCGCAAGGTCTTCATAGTCTTCAGGAGCGATGGGATAGATGGAAGAGAAGACCACCGGCTTGAATTCCTTAAAGCCGGGGAGGGGTTTGTCACAGGGTCGGCCGTCGAGCGTAATCGTATCGCCGATGTGTACATCCGATACGGTTTTGACACTTGCAAAGATATAACCCACCTCTCCGGCGGAGATCTTATCACGTTTTTCTCTGGCAAGCAGAAATCGCCCCACCTCTTCGACCTTATAAGTCGCCTGATTGGACATCAAGCGGATGATATCCCCATTCTTTACGGTTCCGTCAAAGACCCGGCAGTGGATCACTGTTCCACGAAAAGAATCGTACTGGGCATCGAAGATCAGGGCAGCCAGCGGTCCTTCCGGGTCTCCTTTAGGAGGAGGGATTCTCTTGACAATGGCCTCCAAAATTTCTTCGATGCCTATTCCTTCTTTAGCCGAGCATTTTAGACAGCTGAAAGGATCCAATCCCAGCTCCGAGTCGATCTGCTCAACCACCCGCTCCACATCTGCGGTGGCAAGATCGATCTTATTAATAACCGGAATGATTTCCAGGTTGTTTTCCATGGCCAGATAAAGATTGGCAATCGTCTGAGCCTGCACGCCCTGGGCCGCATCGATCAGAAGAAGGACGCCTTCGCAAGATGCGAGAGAGCGGGAGACCTCATAAGAAAAGTCGACATGGCCCGGCGTGTCGATCAAATTCAGAACATACTCCTCTCCATCTCTGGCATGATAGGGCAGGGCAATGGCCTGACTCTTGATGGTGATCCCCCGTTCTCGCTCGATATCCATATTATCCAGGATCTGGTCCTTGAAGTTTCGTTCATCGACCATGCCAGTTAATTGAATGAGGCGGTCTGCAAGAGTCGATTTCCCGTGATCGATGTGTGCGATGATGCTAAAATTACGTATATTTTTCATGGATTGTCCAGAAAATAACGTGACCGTACCCGTGTCGCGTGTCCGTAACTAATACATACGCGTTAAATCATTTCACATGTAGCGCAAGGCTTTAGCCTTGCTTAAAGCAACCCTAAAGGGTTGCCCTACAAAATA
>DBZJ01000068.1:9883-23481 GCA_002311635.1 Syntrophaceae bacterium UBA1163 | reverse complement strand
AGCGTTAGACGCACTACACTAGATGGTTAGCCCCCTTTATACTGTCTCCAGTAGAAAAACAAAGAAAGGAGGCTAACAACTATGGAGGGAGAATTAGAGAAAAGAAGGGTTTTAGGTAGAGGGAATGAAGTTTTTATTGGAGTGGATGTTCACAAAGAGAGTTGGCATGTTACAGCGCGCGCGGAGGAAGAAGAAGTCTTTCATGGGAGTATCCCAAGTCAGTATCATGCCTTGCAAAGGCTTGTTGATCACTTCAAGGATTGTAAGGTGAAATGTTGAATGGGCAAGGAAGGTTTTGCTGTCCATCTTCCGAATCATCCTTATTGCCCTTCGTCTCTAATTCTTGTTTTACTTCATATAAGGAAGAAGCTGAATCTTCCCTTCTGCAACGACCTCTGGGAAGACAACGACCCTTTTCCCAGGCTTTGTCCATTGAAAGCCGCAACCCAAGGCCGTTTCTTTGGGGTCGACACCATAGATAACCTGATGATCTTTGCCAAACCTGATTCTTCCAACCACGCCTGACATATCCATTTTTTCCAGGGCACTGACTACTGCGTCTGGTTCGATGCCCTTCGCCCGCTCAACCGCATTAACCATAATATAGACAGCATCGTAACTCGGTCCTGGTCCATGATGTGAGAGTCTCTTCCTTGCTTCTTCTCCCCATTTTTTACCGAAATTCTGGTTAAAAGCAACGGACTTGGGTACTGCCTTATTTTTGTCAAGAGTTTGTTCTCATATCCTGGAATTGTATGAACTCGCTATGGACTGAAATTTTATTCTCTTGTAACTCTTTGAATATGTTGCATTTATCTCTGAATGGACAGAGGTTCAAATCCTCTCGCCCCGACCATTTCTCTTATCATTTCCGGTCCCTCTATTTTTTGATATCGGCGGATTCCGTTGTAACCGGAACAGGATCAAATCCATTCCCACGCATCATCATCATAGATAAATTTTCAATCCGATATTTTCCATAGTCCTCGGTCATCTTAATTGAATGTTGAAATGGCCAAGAACGTTTTCACCCTCTCCACTGGAAGAGAGTCTGCGTCAATCTAGTCCGTTCCTTCCTCATTCAAGAAAGCGGGTCACCATCCCGAGAACCTAAGCCATGTCCTCATTTGACATTCAGAGACTTGCCATCCCTTCGAGTTAGCAATCGAACCGTTCACTGACTATCGGAAGATAAAATTGGAAGAGGCGAGAGCATGAACGCTTCAACGCTTAGATGCGGTAGATAGGGCTCTTGGAGATCATCGACCTGCCCACAGAGTCTCGTGCGGGAGTCCGTATGAAAAGGAAGCCGTTTTCACATTTTTTGATAAGCAATTCGGGACTTTTGTGAAAATTGTTTCCCATTTCAACGGGGCTGGTTTTCCAGGAACTTGCGTTTTGTAGGCGGTAATTTGTTGATAAGTTTACGGGGTTTCCAACGTTCCTCTGAAAAGAGATTTTGCTGGCATTAAATTTGCTTAATCTGCTTCGTGAAGATTTGTACCTACCCGCATCCAACCACCGTGGTCACCGAGGGCTATGGCGTGCAGACTTAGGCCCCGCGAGTGAGTCAAAAAATTGAGGAAAGGGTTACACATGGTAGCTTATGAATTCTACTGGCGTGATGAAGCAGAGCGAGTCCACTTTATTGGTATCCTCCCAGAGAGAAGGAAAAAGCCAGAAAGAATAACGCAGGAGTCGGTCCTGAATTGGGGAATGATGGTTATAGGTGATGGTTCAGGTGTCAGCGATATCTACTTTGTTCGGGTGGAATTTTGAGCGCTAAAGAGTAAACCTCTGCCTAATCGTCGTAACCGAGGGCAGGGTTAGGAATGTGTCTGCTCCATTTACCCATATTTCTGTCAGTAATCTCTAACGAGTAGGGGCATATGCGAGTGAAGAAGGTGACGGATTTAAGCTGGTGAGAGTATGGTGGTCTATAAAGTCTTTTACAAGAATTATGAGCTTAAGCAAGGTGAATTTGTGGGGTTGTTGGTAGAGAGGAGGAAAGACTTGCGGGGAAAGACCCAGCTTGGATCTGGGTTGAAATGGGCAAGGTTGACATTTGGCTGTATGGTGAGAGATTCGAGAGTGATCCTTGTAATACCCAGTGAGTTAAAGCCAGGAAGCGATGCTGAATGGCTTATGGAGAGGGGGGTATTTACCAGAGGAGAGTTGCTGGGGATGATTACGCCGATTGACCAAGAGATGAAGGTAAAGGGGGAGGGGGTAACGTATATAAGGGGTGATTGATAGAATAGGCTTTTATGTCTGAAAAGGATTTGCGCCGCTTCAGACTCAGACTCTACGAAGGCAGGTGTGATTTCCGCAGAAGATCATCAACGGTCTTGACCGGATTGAAGGTTTCGAGAGGGACTTCCACAAAGACAGTATTCCAGAAGGCCATAGATCCATTCCACAAACCGGGTAGTTCCAGCGCCTTGATTTCGCCATTTGCATAGGGTTTGGTGGAAATCAAAACCGCATCCCTATCGGCGTAACGGTGCAAATCAAACCTCTCGCCCCGGTAGTCCATGACCCCGCACACCAGATCAACGGGATTAAAATGTGTAGAGGATCTCCAAATCTCTTTTTGCTCCGTCGAATCTGGATCAATTTGGCTTTCTTCTACGATCTGGAGTGACTGGGTCCCGTCCCTCTCCTCGACCCAGAAAGGGCCCCCGCCGGGTTCACCCTCATTCTTAACCATGCCGCAGACCCGGACAGGTCTGTTTAGCTTTTGGAAGATATATTCTTTTTTGGTAGATGCCGAGTAGTCCCCAAATCCGTCAGGAAAAGGCATGAGCAGCCTTTCTCGGCAAAAACCGATGATCGACGATAGCTGCGCATCCTCCACTCCTTTTCCGGAAAAAAGATTTAGAATCCTGAAGATCTCATTTTGTATCTGAACCAAATACCCCCCCAACAACTTCTTATAAAGAGCCGTGATATCTTTCAGGCGGTCAGGAACGACATTGTCGATGTTCTTTAAGAAAATAATATCGCCGTCTACAGCGTTCAGGTTTTGAAGAAGCGCGCCATGGCCTCCTGGCCTGAATAGGATTCCGCCGTTCCTATCCCGGAAAGGTCTATTATCCGTACCCATGGCTATCGTATCCGTGGAAGGAAGCTGCGTCGTGACAGAGATTTCATAACGTACTCCGTACAGATTTTCGTAATCCGCTCTCACTCGATGGAGCAAATCCTTAAACTGGGATCCGTGCTCTTTAGAGACGGTAAAATGGATCCTACAGGTGTTATGGGCATCTCTGATGTAGAGAGCTGCCTCAGCAAGATGCTCCTCCAGGGCGGTTCGATTGTGTCCGGGATAGATGTGAAATTTCAGCAGGGCCTTTGGAAGCCACGCATAGTTAAGACCTTTCCGGGTAAGGATATACTCAAGAATATCAGCGCAACGCTTATCGCGAATATAGCTCTCTACGCTCTGTCCGTGTAAGGCCATGACGTCCTTCAGGTCATCGTAAAAAGCAAACTTGACGACATTTTGGAGAAATTTTGAAGAACCTTCTTCCGAATCGAATCTCCCCTGGCGGCAACCACTTTGCCAGTCCTTGAACAAACGGCTGGCAGCACCCGAAGCAGGCACGAACTTGAGCATCCCCCCCTTCATGGCAGCCTGGTTGTAGAGGGAGACCAGGGCCCCTCTCTCAGACGGGATTACTTGTATGATACCGTCTCCGATTCGAGCGGGCCTTATCAATTTGATCGGTTCTACCCCCCTACGGAATATCTCGAGCTGCCTTAGGACCTCGTGGATATCCATTCCTCTATTTGTGATCGCCCGCAAATCCTCTTCTGAAAAAAAACCTAAAGACATGAGGTGACTTTCCTCTGAGGCTAATGGCAACTTTCTTGCCTAATTTCATATATATAACAAGATCGTCGATCGGACAAGGGGATCAACTCTATGCCTTACCCGTTGGTACCATAAAACTTGAATACGGTAGTACGATCATCGAAGGCAATTTCTGAGATGAAACACTATTGGTTTAGTCTGGATTCCTATTATTTTTCAGTTGAACAAAATAAATTTTTATCCTAATATCTATTCCATATGGGAACCCTTGGAAGAAAAATCATGGTGGTTGATGACAACCAGGATTTTGTCGATTTTATTAGAAAAATTTTGGAAAGTAAAGATTTTAGGGTCTCTGTTGCTTTGGATGGGAAGACGGCCATCGAAAAAGCACTATTTGATATCCCTGAGTTGGTTCTCCTCGATCTGAAGTTACCCGATATCCCCGGAGAAGAAGTATTGAAGAGAATCAAGGAAATTGACAAGGATATCGCCGTCATCGTTATTACGGGATACGGAGGAGAACAGGTAGCCGTCGATATGATGAGAAAAGGCGCGGTCGATTTCCTCTCAAAGCCCATCGATTACGAAGTTCTTATATCGTCTATGAAGAATGGGTTAGAAATCCGTGACGCCCAGATTGAAGATAGACGGTTTGACCGTTATCCTTCCCTCGAAAGATTCTTCCCGTTCTTGGCACACGAGATTCGAAATCCACTCCACGCCATCTCTGGAGCGCTTGCTATCATTCAGAGGAGATCGGATCTAAAAGATGAGATTCTTGCTCAGTCTATAAAGATTATCAATGAGGAAGTTCGACATTTAAACGAGTTTGTGCAGGAATGTCTAAACTTTGTTCGGCCCCCCGATGCGGTTCGCTTCATTGGAGTTGAAATCAACGAGGTTATCTCGGTTGTGATGAATGTCATCCTCCACATGCTTGAGTCAGAATCCAAAAAAATCAGAGTGGTGACAGATATCACTCCCCACCTTCCACTGGTTTATGCCAATTACGAGGAGCTCAAACAGGTCTTTTTAAATATAGTGAAAAATGCTTACGAAGCTATGCCTGATGGAGGAGAACTTACCATAAAGGCTTGCTTAAGGCCGGATTCTCAGAAAGACATAGAAATTACTTTTATCGATAATGGAACGGGCATCAAAAAGGAGAATTTGAACAAGCTTTTTAATCCTTTTTTTACCACCAAAGTCAGAGGAACCGGTTTGGGGTTGGCTGTCTGTCGGAGGATTATCGTTGAGCGGTACCATGGGAAAATTCATGTTGAGAGTATAGAGAACAAAGGAACGACTGTCAAAGTGTAGTTACCCGCGGGCCGTCGGCCGGGAGATTAGGGTATGGCATTTATTCCATCCATTTTAGTCGTCGATGATGAACCCAATTCCCTTTTTGGAATTTGCCAGGTTTTGGCCGACGAAGGATTTCAAACCATTCCAGCCAATAATGGGAAAGAGGCGTTAGAGAAACTCAGAACCCATCCGGTCAGTCTTATCATCACCGATGAAAAAATGCCCGACCTGACCGGAATGGAACTCCTTTTGGAGGTGAAGAAAACACATCCGCACATTCCATTGATTCTCATCACGGCTTATGGTTCTGTCTTTATGGCCGTCGAAGCCTTGAGAAGGGGTGCCTTTTATTTCTTCGAAAAACCCATCTTTGACAAGCTCGAGAGGTTTTTTATCATCATCCGGCAGGCCCTTAAAACGCAGGAGATGGAGAAGGAGATCGACTATCTCCGGAAGGAAATTACTGAAAAATATTCTTTCCCGAATATCATCGGAGATCATCCCAAGATGGCGGAGATTTTTGAGATCATTAGTCGAGTTGCCGAGACGGATGCAACGGTCCTGATCCAGGGAGAAAGTGGGACGGGGAAAGATCTCATCGCAAAGACGATCCACTACAGAAGCTTGAGAAGAGAAAAACCCCTAGTCACCGTCAATTGCGGAGCATTGACCGAGAGCCTCCTCACCAGTGAACTCTTTGGCCATAGGAAGGGCTCCTTTACAGGCGCGGTCAAAGATACCATTGGTCGCTTCCAGGCGGCGGACGGCGGAACAGTGGTCTTGGATGAGATTGGTGAGATTCCAATTAATCTGCAAAAGACGCTTTTAAGGGTGATTGAGGAGAAAGAGTTCGAAAGGGTGGGAGATAGTCAATCGACAAAAGTGGATATTCGAATCATCTCTACGACGAATCGCAATCTTCAGGAGGAAGTTGCCGAAAATAATTTCAGAGAAGATCTTTATTATAGATTGAGTATCGTTCCCATTACCCTTCCGCCCTTAAGAGAACGGGCATCTGATATTCCTTTTTTGGTCAATCATTTTCTTAGAAAATTCCAGAAAGGGAAGACGCCCATCCGGGTCGAGCCGGAAGTGATGGAGCAATTGAAGACTTTTTCTTGGTCTGGAAACGTAAGGGAATTGGCCAACATTATTCAGCAGATGGTGGTGTTCTGTAGAAAAAATACTATTAGTATCGATGACCTTCCACCTCAGCTTTTCCTGAAGGAGGGAAAGGAACGAAAGGAAGAAAGGGGAAAGGTCCAATTGATCAAGATGGTCTCTGACCTCGAAAAAAGGTGGATCGTCAGCAAGCTTGAGGAAACCGATTGGAACCAAGAAAAAGCAGCAAAACTTTTGGGGATCACTCGGAAAATGCTTGGTAATCGAATCAACAAGTACAATATCAAACCCAAAAGGAGTAACAGATGGCCTCATCCTAAGATTTGACAGTAAATTTCCCGGGGTTTGATTGCCATGGCCTCCAACTGGATTCTCTTACTTGACCCTTTTAAGAACCTCCTCAATGCGTATCGCATGATTTTGGAAGAAGAGAATTATCTTGTCGAAACTGCTCTGAATTCAAGTGATGCCTATCAACTTATTAAGCGAAGGCATTATTCCGTCATTATTACAGAATATGCCCCTCCTTTTGAGAGCACCGATTACATGATTCAGTGGGTGAAAAGAAACTCGCCCGAAACCTATGTCATCATCGTTACCAATGCAGCTATTGACGAGAAAACATACGAGAATCTTTTCGCCATTGGTGTCGATGATTTTATTTTGAACCCCTATTCTCCGGAGAGGATTCTCGTCCATGTTAAAAAGGGCATAAAACAAAGGGATCTAATTCTTAGAGTTAAAGAGCTGGAAAGGCTTAATCTACTTGAACCCATCACAGGAAAGATTCAAGAGGTTATATTCAATGTCATGTTTTTTAGAAGGTGTCTTCGCCAAGAGATTAAGAAGGCGAAGCGTCATCACCGTCCGTTTTCTTTATTATTGGTACGAATGCCCGACCATGCGGAAATAAGCGATCGATTTGACAGTCTTTACACGGAACTTGTAAGAATTGTCAAGAGACATACAAGAGAAGAAGATATGGTGGGTAAAAACAATGGTGAAATAGGCATCCTTCTTCCGGAGACAGACCGAACTGGCTCCGAGGCCTTAATGCAAAGGCTTTCTGGATTAATTCTTACTTACCCCCAATTCAAATCTGACACCTCGGTAGAACCCTACGTCCGAACATTGTCTTTCCAATCCTTCACCTATCCAGACCAGTTTTCCATTCCCGAGCCTCTGCGGGCTGTTTTGGAGGAGGTAGATAAGGAAACCCTTTATTGATATTGATGATCCGCCCGCCAATTTACCCCCTTTTAGCTCACCTGTAAAACCATTAGAAATTATTGAAATATTTTAAGACAGCGAGCCTTTTGGCACAGGTTTCGTGCCAAAGGGTCATTTTCAGATTTGAATATAAATTCTGACCAGGCTCATTTCTTTAAAAAACCATTTTAAACTCAATGACTTAGAAGTGGCGTAAAATAACATTCAATTGGTACGCAAATTGCTCTACTTAATCCAGTTTTCAATTCGAGAGGTGGCAGATCCAGGGCAGGGTATCTTTTTCAACAAACGAAAAATGATATACCTCATCTGTCATCCAGACTTCTTTTAACACCTTTGGCTATGTCGAAAGAAACGATTCTCATACTCGATAAGGAATTTCATACCCAATGGACGTTAAAAACGCTTTTAGAGACAGAAAAATATATTGTGCTCGCTGTGGATGCGATTGAAAGGGCCTTGCAAAATTTTCAAGAGTTTGAGGTGTCCGGTCTGATCACCGAGTATCGAATCGATTACACTCTTACTCCTGAAATCATTCGAGAACTAAAGAAGAATTTCCCAGAGCTCTATGTGATGATGGTTACCTATGAAAATTTAGAGGAGAAGGAATACGTGAAAATCATGAGTTCCGGCATAGATGATTTTTTTCTAAAGCCGATCTCAGGCGAGAAAATTCTAATCCATCTGAAAAAAGGGCTGCGACAACGCAGAATCCTTCTTCAAAAAAAGCGGTTGGAACAAAGATTGAACGAAATAAAAACGAATAGAACCGGCCAAGAGGCCGCCTTCAGCATGGATAGTCCGCCTCACAATAAATCTTTCACGGTGAGGTAAAAAAATCAGCTATTGGGGGTGAGAAAATGGAAGCAGGGACCCTAACGAAAAGTTCTAAAATATCCACCAATGTTCTCTATCCGCTTGATAAGAAAAGCAGGGCCTTCGTACTTTTTCAAAAGGTTCAGGGAGCCATGCGGAACGTTCCTAATTTCGGCGATACCTGCAAAGCGATTTTGGATGCCGTCATGGACGAGATGGATGCCGAAAACTGTTCTCTGATGCTGAAAGATCCGATCTCCGGCGATTTAGCTATCTGCGCCGCCCGCGGAAAGAATGAAGAGAAAAGTGTGTTTTACCCAAATCGATCTGGTAACGGGAAAAGATTCAAATCAGGAGAAGGGATTGCAGGTTGGGTCCTAAAGGAAGGGCAGGCCGTATTGCTGAATGATGTAATAAGGGAACCTCATTTTATCAGTGTAGCGGGGTTAAGTAATAGCAACAACCATAATAATAAGGTCAATTCACTCATCTGTTTTCCAATACGTGAGAAGGATCAGGTTGTGGGAGTCTTCAATCTCAGTCATTCTAAGAGAGGAGCCTTTAACGAAGGGGATAAATTGGCTTTAGCCTATATCTCCAACCAGGTTGGCGCCGCCCTGACCTCCGCCCGTTTCTTTTTGGAAATCAATGAAGTAAACCGCTTGACGAAGGATTCCAGGGAAGTTTTTTCCAAGGAAAAAGTGGTTCCTATCTTTCCTCCCTCCTCTTCCACTTTTGTTGAGGTGGGTGAAGTCACTCGAGAGGAAGGGATCTTTATTTACACCAGTGACAAGATGCAGCGAATTAAAGAAATTATTGACCAGATAGCCAATACGGATGTCACGGTGCTGATTCAGGGAGAAAGCGGGGTGGGCAAGGAGGTGGTAGCCCGTTCCATCCATCTCAATTCCTTCCGCAGAGAGAGACCGTTTGTCAAGGTGAACTGTGCTGCCCTCCCTCAGGAACTTTTGGAGAGTGAGCTTTTCGGCTATGAAAAGGGCGCGTTTACAGGAGCTTATCGTCAAAAACCAGGGAAATTTGAACTGGCCAACGGTGGAACGATCTTCTTGGATGAAATTTCAGAGATCAGCCTTTCTCTTCAGGGAAAACTTCTCCAAGTCCTTCAGGACAGAGAGTTCTCCAGATTAGGAGGGAAGAAAGACCTCCGAGTAGATGTACGAGTACTCGTAGCGACAAACAAAAATATGGAAGAGGGGGTCAAGAGCGGTCGATTCCGTGAGGATCTTTACTATCGGCTGGATGTTGTCAATATCACGATCCCCCCATTGAGAGAGAGGAGGGAGGAGATCCCAATCTTTGTGGAGTATTTTTTGGACAAATTTAGCAGGAAATACCAAAAAAGGCTGGTCCCCTTATCTGATAAGATGATGGAGGCTTTTTCCCGGCATGATTGGTTAGGAAACGTGCGGGAGTTGGAAAATGTAATCCAGCGGTTTGTTGTTCTGGGGAACGAAAAGGCGATCCTCGAGGAGTTGACTCCTGCGGTCCAAGAGGATTCTGTGTTTGAGAAAAAGAGAAAAATGGTCCCAGCGAGAGAATTCTGGCCTTCCTTAAAGGAAGTTCATCAGGAAGCCATTAAAGAGGCAGAGCACGAAGTTATCCTTAAAGCTTTAGAGATGACCAATTGGAACCGCAAGAAGGCGGCCGATATATTAAGTATTAGTTATAAAGCCCTTCTCTATAAGATTAAAGAAATCGGCCTCGATAAAAGACTTATTCCTCAAGCGTCGTAAATTTTTGTCCTTACGTTAGAATTCTCGGAAAGTGAGCGGGCAGAGAACCGAAGAGGAACGTAAACCCCGGCTCTGCGGGGCATACTCTGATATGGCTGGCCTCCTTCTCAGTAGAATGGAATCAGAAGAACAGAAGGAAATTTCCACTCCCTTTAAGAAATGGACCAAAGTGGAATTGCTTTTCCACTTTTTCCCCATTTTTTTCCACTTTGTTCCCGATGTTTTTAGCAGGTTAACGGAATATTTCCCGATCGAGGTCGGTGAAATCTGTTCCTTTTCAAGGGATTAGTCAGCATACGAGAAATAGTCTCTTATTGGCATATAGATTGCTTTTTTAGTTTTTTATGAGGGGCATTTTATGAGCGACCTTTCCCAGATCTTTTTCGCCAATAATCCTAAGATGAATAAAATCAAGTCAACCATTGATGAGGTGGCCAAAACGGATATTACGGTTTTAATTAAGGGTGAGAGCGGGACAGGAAAAGGACTGCTGGCTCAGGCCATCCATTTAAATTCGCACCGGCAAGACAAACCTTTTATCAAGGTGAATTGCGCCGCGATTCCTAAGGGACTCCTCGAAAGTGAACTCTTTGGATTTGAAAAAGGTGCCTTTACAGGAGCCCATTTAGAAAAGCCGGGGAAATTCGAACTGGCCAATAATGGGACGATCTTGCTGAACGATATCGGAGAAATAGACATTTCCATTCAGGCAAAACTTCTGCAAGTGCTACAAGACGGGACGTTTTCTCGTTTAGGGGGGAGTGGAGATGTGACGGTGAATACCCGTGTCGTTGCGACAACCAAAGATCATTTAGAAAGAACAATGATGGAAGGGAATTTCCGTGAAGACCTCTTTTTCAGGGTTAACGTGATTAGCATCACGGTTCCGCCTTTACGAGATCGGAGAGAGCAGATCTTTCCTCTGTCACAATATTATTTCGACTTTTATAAGAAGAAGTATGGAAGAGAAACTCCACCTTTTTCATCGCCGGTAATCAGCGCACTGAGAGAATATGCATGGCCCGGAAACATCCGTGAATTAGAGAATGTGGTTAAACGGATTGTCCTGTTGGGTGAGGAAAATACCGTCCTGCAGAGCATTTCCAATAGCAGGTTGGTCGATGGAAGGAATCCTGAGCCCAACGGAGATGGATCACCCAATGCTTCGGGGGAAAATAAGTATTTCAACTTGAAAGAGGTCGGGAAAAGAGCGGCTGAAGTCGCAGAAAAAGAAATTATTCAAAATACTCTGCAAGAGACTCATTGGAACCGGAAACAGGCAGCTAAATTACTTCGCGTGAGTTATAAGGCGCTCCTGTATAAGATTCAAAAATATCATTTAGATGATATAAGAGGATGCCGAAAGGTGGGAGAAGAGACCGGTTGAAGGTCTCCCCTTAATTATTTCAAGAATAAAATGGGGATGAGTATATGAGAGGGAGGAGCGGGAATGGGAAATTCGGGGGAGGAGCTCCCGAACGGAGCAGAGGAAGCAATCGGCAGAATCCTGAATCGCGATTTGTTCCTTTTTATTTTGGACATCGAGGTGAAACGTTCACGGCGTTATCAGAATTTTCTGTGCCTCGTGCTTTTCAAAATTAGGCAATTTTCACAAGAGGGGGATCGACAGCGTTTGCAGGCCTGCTCACGGACATTGAGTCATCTCTTAGTGGAGGAGATACGCGAGAGCGATATCATCGGTTCTTTAGAATTGGATAAACTGGTGGTTCTTCTCCCTTATGCGGACGTGGAAGCGGGAACCCATGTTAGATCCCGTTTTGAAGATGCTCTGAAATATTATGACTTTAAGAGCAAGGGCTTTGAAATCATGATCGATCAAGTCTGCTTTCCTGTCAACGGGTCAGACATGATGGATCTTATTAGAGGGGCATTACGGGTACCATAATCTTCATCTAAGGTAAAGGACAAAGGAGAAAATCTTGAAAACTATTAATCAACTTATGAATGGAGAGATCAGATGAAAAAATTGCTGGGCATCGGGAGCACAGGGGCATTCATACTCTTATTAATAATGGCCCACGGTGCCTACCCTCAAGCGGATAAGGCGACCTTTCCGGCAAAGGAAGCCCAGGCTGAAATTGCTGCCGACAGCGATCGTTATGTGATCGGAGCCGAAGATGTCCTCTACATCCACGTTTGGAGAGAAGACGCTCTTTCGAGGACGGTTCCTGTCAGGATGGATGGAAATATTTCTCTTCCGATCATCAATGAAATTAAGGCGGCTGGATTAACGCCCCTTCAATTGAAGGAGGCATTGACCCAGAGATTAAAAGAATTCATTGAAAGCCCGAGTGTTTCTGTAACCGTAACGGAAGCCAACAGCTTCAAGGTCTATGTTTCAGGGCAAGTCAAGACTCCCGGGGTCTATCGGCTTCGAAGCGAGACCACTGTCCTCCAAATCATCCCCATGGCAGGCGGGTTTACGGAATGGGCTAACCAAAAGAAAATCCTCATCATCCGAAGAGAAAATGGTAAGGAGTCACGAATCACCGTTAACTACAAGAAGATTATGAAAGGTGACAATTCAGGTTCCAACATTACGTTAAAATCGGGCGATACGGTTATTGTTCCGTAATAGTTGGCAGGCAGGAGCTGGCAACAGGTCTTTAAGAAAAGAAGGGGTGGAAACCTGATGAACGCAATGAACTTGACGAAACGACTTTCCCGCTTTGGCAGGGTGATCTTTATCTTGTTAATTTTATCGGCCCCTTCGATGGTCTATGCGGATACGGGAGATATCCTGTCCAGGTTTCAATTTTATGGAACCGTCCAGGAGACATACGATAGCAACGTCAACCTTACGTCCAATAGAGACAAGAAAGATGATTTAATTACCACCGTTTCCCTTGGGTTAAGATTTTCCACGCTGCCACGGTCCGAGGCGACCGGTGAATTTCAACCCCCTTCAACTACTCGAGAGGCAAGATACGGGATCTTCTTAGACTTTCTTCCAAGCTATGTTTATTACGGCGGGGGCACAAATGATAACTACGTAAGCCTCAGTGGAAACATGGACGCCTGGTATACATGGGATAGGAAGCTGACGTTCCGAGTCAAAGATTATTTAACCCGATCCGAAGAGCCTCTGGAGCAAAATTACTCCTCCAGTGCTTTACCGGGCCAAATTCTTCTCGGAAGTCAAAGGGGAAGGCCTATCTATTTCCGAAACGTGGCCCAACCTTCTGTTGAATATCAATTTGGTGAGGGTGACATCCTCTCGGTCAATTTACTCAACAATATTTACAAAAATCGAAGTCCCCTTTTCGAGGATAGCACGGAATACAACATCAATCCTAAGATCACTTACTGGTTCAATATCAGACATGGGGTGTCTTTAGAATACGCCCTCGACCTGGGCGATTTTCAGCGTTCCCCGGACATGACAGCGAATCTGGGGAAGGGCCGTTACATCTATCGTTTTGATCCGACAACATCGATTTTTGCAGAATATACCTTCCAGAGACGGGAATTTCAAAGGCAAGTTTCGAATGCTGCGTTAGATTATGATGTCCACGTACCGGCGGTTG
>DBZJ01000068.1:5602-9826 GCA_002311635.1 Syntrophaceae bacterium UBA1163 | reverse complement strand
GCGGTTGGCTTCGAATATGCTTTCAGCCCGACGCTCTCTCTTACCGCGAAATTTGGCTATTTCTGGCAAATCGTACCGAAGGGATCGAATGAGGCCGGGCCAGTTTACGACATCGTTATCAAACAGCGCGCTGAAAAAACTACCTATACGCTCGGCTTCCAAGGCGGATATACTGAGGACTATTTTACAGCTCAGAATCTTGGGTTTGCGAAGTACAACCAGGTGATTGGAACGATCACGCACCAACTGATGGAAAGATTTGTTTTGACCCTTTCAGGCCGCTATCAAAGACCTAAGTTTGATGACGGGCGTTTAGATAACGTATGGGGAGTCACAACCGGAGCTTCCTATCGAATACTAAGATGGCTGACCATTGGCCTCGAATTCTCCTACACAGGAGACCATTCAAATGAAGAAGGAAATAATTATACCGATTTTCGAGGGATATTTCGGGTAACAGCCACATATTAACTTAAGGGTGGAAGGGGTCAAGGATTAATTCTCGTATCCCGGAATCCCATGCCCCTGGGCCCTTCGAACCCTGGAATTTTGGGGAGTAATCAAATGCCAACGACTGAAAAGCCTTTTAACATTCATGACTATTTAGAGGTTGGTCTACGCCGAAAGTGGTACATCATCATTCCACTCATTCTTTGTGTTCTGGCCTCCATTGGTGTTTATAAATATCTTCCCAAGGTCTATAAAGCGACGACCGTGATTCTGGTTCAGCCACAAAGGGTTCCGGAAAGTTATGTCCGGGCGACCATCACGGATTCTGTGGCAGGCCGATTAAGTACGATTGGTCAGGAAATATTGAGCCGCACGCGATTGGAAAAAGTTATTCAGGAATTTAACCTCTATTCAGAGGTTCGAAATAAAGTTCCCATGGAAGGGATCGTCGAAATGATGAGAAATGCGGTCGAAGTAAAGGTTCAAACCACTCCTCAAAATGATCGGACGCAAAACTCTTTTTCCATCTCTTTCGAGGGCAAAGATCCCAAGATAGTGATGATGGTGACAAATGAGCTAGCCGCCTTGTTCATCGAAGAGAATTTAAGAGTCCGTGAATCGCAGGCAGAAGGTACTGCTGAATTCCTCAGTAAGGAACTGATGGAAATGGAGGAACGATTGAAACAGGATGAGCGCGCTATTCGGAATTTTAAAGAGCGGTCAATGGGTCAACTTCCCCAGCAGCTTGATGCAAATTTGAGAACCCTCGAACGGTTACAACAACAACTTCAAACGACAAGTGAAAACCTAAGGGCTGCAGAGGATAGGAACATGCTGCTACAAAATCAGATTGAACAGCTGAAGACGCGGGGACAATTCTCAATGTCCCATAGACTTCATGGAGACACGGGTTCAGGGACAGAAGATATGGGCAGGCAAGGCATTCCCGAAGATCCATTAATCATTCAACTGAATAATCTGAAGCGAGAGTTAGCAAGCGCACAATCTAAATACAAGGAGACCCATCCAGATGTAATCGATCTGAAGAAGAAAATAGCGAACCTTGAGCTCAAGGTGAAGAAATTGTTCGAAAGGCAAGAGGCTGAGAGAGCGGGGACCGGGATGAGCGACGAGAGTTTATCCGGATTCACTTTAGATCCCAATACGGCAAGACTCATTGCTCAATATACGGAACAATACAACAGTGCAATGCTCGAAGCAAAGCGGTTAAAGGAAGAGATAAAAAACTTAAAAGAGCAAATCGGCATCTATCAAAAAAGAATCGAAGAAACACCAAAACGGGAGCAAGAGATAGCACTCTTGACAAGAGACTACGACCTCTTAAGGACCAATTATCAATCTCTTATGGAGAAAAAGATTCAGGCTCGGATGGCGGAGAATTTGGAACGGAAACAGCAAGGGGAGCAGTTTAAGATTTTGGACCCGGCCCGTATTCCTGTAAAGCCATTCAAACCCGATCGCAATAAAATGCTGCTGATGGGAGGTGTCATCGGACTTGTGGCGGGATTGGGGCTGGTCTGGTTTCGAGAATCAATGGACCAATCCTTCCATGCCGTCTCGGACCTGGAAGAGTATTTGGGCATTCCCGTGATAGCGGCCATCCCAAATCTGATAGAAGAAAGGAAAGCAGCCTAACGACCACAAAGGTACGCAAAGCGCAAAGCGCATGGAGCATAGCGTAAAAAAGAATATAAAGAACAATAATGGCGAAATTTAGATTTCAGGATTTGAAATCTGGCAATTGGCAATAGAAATCGCAAGCGATCTTTTTGAGGTGGCAGATGAATTGGAACAAAGGAAGTTATACCGGTTTGCGGATCAACTTAGAGGGGCTGGAATGTCCATGTCAAACAATATAGCTGAAGGTTCAGGGTCTTCATTTAAAAAGGAGTTCAAACAATTCCTGAACGTGGCTCGAAGATCCACTTTTGAGAACGCCAATATTTTAATTTTGCTAAAGAGGAAAGATCTGATTACAGAAGGACGTTTAGAAAAGCTTTTGGATAAACTCGATCACCTTTGTAGACAGATTACAAATTTTCAGAGCTCATTAACGTGAGTAACGGTTTGCGCTATGCGCTCTGCGCTTTGCGCTATGCGGGTACCTGAAGATGTACGAACAATATTACGGCTTAAAGGAAAATCCTTTTAATGTGACCCCCAACCCCGAATATATCTATCTGGGTGAGAAGCATCGGGAGGCCCTCGCGCAATTACTTTACGGGGTGAGGGAGAGAAAGGGGTTCATCGTCATTACCGGGGAAGTGGGCACCGGGAAAACAACCCTGATCCACTATCTTCTTGATAAAATGAACGGTAGTCACACAAGGACAGCCTTCCTATTTAACCCCAAATTGACCGTTGACGATTTCCTTCAATACATATTGAAGGATCTGGGAGTAAGGGTTCAGGGAAAAACAAAGGGGGAGTATCTTCATAACCTGCACCGATACTTGCTCCAGGCTTACCAGAGGGATGAAAGAGTAGTCTTAATCGTTGATGAAGCGCAGGGGTTAAGACCGGATCTGCTCGAAGAGATCAGGCTTCTCTCAAACCTCGAGACGTCAAGATCGAAGCTGATCCAAATCGTTTTGCTCGGTCAACCAGAATTAGACAGGACCCTTTCCCAACCGGAATTTCGCCAGCTAAGGCAGCGAATTAATTTAAGATACCGTTTGTCGCCCCTTTCTGAAAAAGAGACAAGGGAGTATATCGGGAAGAGGTTGAAAATTGCAGGCGCGAAGGAGCCTGTTTTCACGGAGAAAGCAATTCAAGAAATCTATCTGAAATCAGGAGGAATCCCTCGATTGATCAACATTCTCTGTGACAATGCCTTATTAAATGGATATGCCCTGGACCAAAAGATGGTAGACAAAGGGTCGGTAAAAGAGGCCGCTAAGGATTTGAAGCTAAGGAAGAGGTCTTATGGAGTTTTAATTTTGCTCGTGATAGGCATTTTTATTACCGCAGGCATTCTACTATTCGTTTATTTGCAGAGGGGGTGGGCATCTGTTGCCCCTTTATGCTGTGCGCTCTGCGGTTTGCGGGGTTTAGAATGAGTCGGATTTACCGCGCCCTTGAAAAGGCAGAAGAAGAAAAAAGGCAGAAGGTAAAGGAAGAGCCCTCTGTAAAAGTATTCGAAGAGAAGCCTTTTCTAAAAAAGGAACCGCCAAGCCTAAAATTGACTGAAGAAAAAATAGAGAAAACGGGGAAGACAGAAGAACCGGGACTTCCCTCAAAAGAAGAACTTCCTGTTTTACTCGTTCCGCGCAATTCCATTGCGGAAGAAGAATTTCGAAAGCTGAAGACTCAAATTTTTCTTCGGTTGCCTAATCCTCCTCATTCCATTCTTATTACGAGCACGGGACCCGGGGAAGGAAAGACAACGGTGTCTGTCAATTTAGCGACGGCTATTTCAAAGGAAATTCATAGAAAGGCCATCCTCATCGATGCCGACCTTCGGAAACCGAGTATCCATCTTGAGAACAGTCAAAACGCAAAAGGTCTATCCAACTATCTTTCAGATGGGACTCCCTTATCAGAGATCCTGATAAATTCTCAAATGGAAAACCTCCGGGTTATTGTGGCAGGTCCCTCCACCGAGAAATCCTCAGAGCTCATCGGATCAAAAAGGATGGGAGAACTTTTGAAGTCCCTGGGTGAGGTCGGGGAGAATACGTATATTCTGATCGACTCCCCACCCATTATTGCGACCACGGAGCCCACGGTGCTCTCGAAAATGGTAGATGGGAT
>DBZJ01000068.1:4748-5558 GCA_002311635.1 Syntrophaceae bacterium UBA1163 | reverse complement strand
GATTATTCTGGTGGTGATGGCGGACCGGATGCCAAGGGAGTCCATTCAACGGGCAGTGAGGTCCATCGATCGCCATAAAATCATCGGGGTTGTTTTTAACGGAGTCGAGTTGAAGCGGTCGCATTATTATTCGAAGTACTATTACAAATACTACAGAAAATAAATTTAGACAGAGGGCTCAAGCGGTCGAGGATTCATGGAACTAAGTGAAAGGCTTTGGAATAAAGAAGGTGGAATATGAATCTTTGGTATGTCATCCAAACCAAACCTAAGAAGGAAGCCGAAGCGGAATCCTATCTTTCGACAAAAGGGATAGAAATTGTGAATCCTCTTATGGAAACCTTCGCCTTAAGAAACGGAAGGATGAACAAAGAAATAAAGTCCCTCTTTCCGGGGTATATTTTTGGAAAGTTCGATCTCGACCAAAATTATCCCTTGGTCAGATGGGGAAGAGGAGTTAAAAAGATTTTGGGTTTTGGGGGGTATCCCACTCCCATCTCGGAAGGAGTGGTAGAAATAATTAAGGAGAGAGCTGATACTCAGGGGGTTGTGAGATTAGCGCATCATTTCGAAGTGAATGACGTGATACGGATTAAAACAGGCCCGCTAAAGGATCTTTTAGGTATCTTTGAAAGATGGGTTTCAGATAGCGAGCGGGTGAGGGTCCTTTTGAATCTAATTGGATATCAACCAAGTATCGAGCTCCACTGCTCGATGATAGAAAAGGTGGCATAACAAAGTGTTGCCGTGCTGCGGTGCCCCAGTATTGCAGTTAATGGGAATGAGAATGAAAATAGAAAGGTTTGAAGA
>DBZJ01000068.1:0-4697 GCA_002311635.1 Syntrophaceae bacterium UBA1163 | reverse complement strand
AAAATAGAAAGGTTTGAAGACATACAAGGTTGGCAGGAAGCAAGAAAACTGACCAAGGAGATTTATAAGGCCACGAATGCCGACCTGTTCAAGAAAGACATGAGGCTCTGTGGACAGGTTCAAGGGGCATCTGTGTCGGTCATGGCAAACATTGCTGAAGGCTTTGACAGACAGTCGCCTAAGGAGTTTATCAGATTCTTAAACTATTCTTCGGCGTCAGCATCGGAAATCCAAAGTCATCTTTATGTGGCCTTAGATCAAGAGTATATCTCTGAGGAGGAGTTCGCAAATATCTATGGCCAGGCAAAAAAGACTAAGAACTTAATAAACGGCTTCATTTCATATCTTAAAGGCAAAAAGAGATCTTAGGGTGCTATCCCCGGCAGCACTGCAACACAGGAGCACTGCTGCACTAATGAAATAACATTTTTCCCACTATATGTGGCTTGAACAATCCAGTGTTGAAACTTTTCATCGGATTTATGCCAAATCCGAACCGGCGGTAGCCTGCATTAGTTTTTTTGAGAAGAGTCACCCGAGGTATCGCCGCACGGCAGCACAGCAATCGTATGATTGATTCCCGGTTCATAGAAAAGAACATACTGCCTAAGCAACATTTCCTTGACCGCCTGCGGGTTGAAAAACGCCGTGCGGATCGGTCTAAATCGCCCTTGTCTGTTATCCTTTTATCTCTCCAGAATGGAGCAGCCAGTGACCCAAGACTGACTCAAGAGTTCTTGAAATCGATTCACGAAAATACGCGCGAGACAGACATTAAAGGCTGGGTTGATCATGATTCCATTGGACTCATCCTTCCGGATACCGACGAAGGAGGAGTCAGGCACTGCCGTGAGAAGATCGCCGATAGAAATGGGGACATTAAGTTATCCATCATTACAGGCACGTACCCAAACCACCTCTTTGAGCAGCTTCTTGCTGAGGAGCAGGGCGACCCGGATTTTTTCCCTCTTAACCTCGACGAGTCGGCAAAGATCGATCGTTTTCAAATCACGTTAAAGAGGGTCATGGATATCGCAGGATCTCTTGTTGGGTTAATGCTCTTCTCACCATTAATGTTCGTCACCGCAATTGCAATAAAGGTAACCTCTTCGGGCCCAATCATTTTTAAACAATTCCGTTTTGGTAAGAAAGGTATCCATTTTGCATTCTACAAGTTTCGATCCATGCAATCGAATGTCGACGATCAAATTCATCGTGAATATGTCACAAACTTAATCAATGGGGACCTTGAGAAAATCAATCAGGGAGACGAGGGGACCCCGTTTTATAAGATGAAATCCGATCCTCGGGTTACCCCTGTAGGGAGGATTATTCGTAAAACGAGCATTGATGAACTTCCGCAATTTCTTAACGTGTTGAAAGGAGAAATGAGTTTGGTAGGGCCTCGACCTCCCATCCCCTATGAAGTGGAGAAATATGAACCTTGGCACCTGAGGAGGATATTAGAGGTGAAGCCCGGTATCACAGGACTCTGGCAGGTAGACGGGAGGAGTACCACCTCTTTTGATGACATGGTTCGGCTGGACCTGAGATATGTGCAGAATTGGTCTTTATGGCTTGATATAAAGATACTATTAAAGACGGTGAAAGTACTCCTTCTCCCCAAAGGGGCTCTCTAACGCCGTGAGGGGTTAGCCGCAAGGGGTGAGGGGTTTGTTGGGTTTAAAAGAGGAGGTTTTTATGAAAATCGCAGTGATTGGTTGTGGTTATTGGGGTCCGAACCTTATAAGGAACTTTGTTCAGTCTCATAAGATCCAGGAGTTGATTTGTTGTGACCTGGATCCAAATAGATTGGAACGGATGAAGAACCTTTATCCATCCGTAGAAGTTCTATCAGACTACAAAAAGTTGATTGAAATGCCTGATCTGGATGGAGTGGCTATTGCGACTCCAGTCAAAACCCATTATCCAATTGCGAAAGAGTTTCTTGCTCAAGGGAAACATGTCTTTATCGAGAAACCCCTGACGCATTCTCATGATACTGCTCTGGAGCTGGTTAAACTGGCGGAAGAGAAAGAAAAGGTGCTCATGGTAGGGCACACATTCGAATATACCGCAGCAGTCAACAAAATCAAATCGATTGTTGAAAATGGCGAACTTGGAAAAATCCTCTATATCAGCTGTATTCGTGCAAATCTCGGTCTCTTTCAGTCCGATATTAATGTCGTATGGGATCTTGCTCCCCACGATATTTCCATTATCCTTTACATTTTTGGGATAACACCGATATCTGTTAATAGTCAGGGGAAAGCCCACTTCAAAGACGGGATTGAAGATGTCGCCACAACAACGCTTAATTACGACAACGGCGTAATTGCTTTCATTCACAGCAGCTGGCTCGACCCTAATAAAATTCGTCGAACAACGGTAGTGGGGTCGAGACGGATGCTGGTATACGACGACATCGAACCCCAAGAAAAAATCAAAATTTATGATAAGGGGGTTGAAGTCCCGCCTTACTACGATACCTTCGCAGAATTTCAATTCTCTTACCGGTATGGCGATATTCACAGCCCAAGAATCGAGGACTATGAACCTCTTAAAAAGGAGTGTGAGCACTTCCTCGCATGTATCCAGAAAGGAGCCTGTCCGTTAAGTGACGGCTATAGCGGATTGAGGGTCGTTTCCATTTTGGAAGCGGCAAGCAGATCCTTACAACTCGGAGGCAGGTCTGTTGCAATTCAGGGTTTAAAGTCAATGAAAAGGAAGTTTAAGAACAACGGGAATGGTTTTTTGATGGCAAGCAGTTGGAAATAAGAGGATCGTCCGTCGGCGGTCGCGAGGCGTAAGTAGATTTCTCTTCCGCCTTATGATAAGCGGTTAAATAATGTCCGCTATGCGCCGTGCGGGATGGGAGAAATAAATGGAATTTGTGTCGATTGCACCTGATGTCAAACTTGGTGAAAACGTAAAGATTCACAACTTCGTAAATCTCTATGGCTGCGAGATTGGCGACAACACCAGGATCGGCGTTTTTGTAGAAATCCAGAAGAATGCCAAAGTAGGCAAATATTGTAAAATCTCAAGTCATACCTTTATCTGTGAAGGAGTGACGATCGAAGACAACGTTTTTATCGGCCACAGTGTCGTATTCATCAATGATACCTATCCACGGGCAACCAACGGTAATGGAATGCTCCAAACCGAAAAAGATTGGAAGGTGGGACCCATCCTTGTTAAGAACGGCGCCTCCATCGGCTCCAATTGCACGATTTTGTGCAATGTGACCATCGGCGAGAATGCCATTGTGGGTGCGGGGAGTGTCGTGACAAGAGATGTTCCTCCAAACGCTATCGTTGCCGGCAACCCCGCTCGCATCTTCCGCACCATCACACTGTTTAGTCAAGCCGAAAAAGAAGAACTGCAATATGCTTTGCATGAATTCTTGAAGAAACCAGGTTGAACAGACTGCGATGATGCAAATCCCTTTTCTCGATTTACTGAGTGACGCATAACTATATTGTTAAATCAGTGGCGGACATTAAGGAAGATCGAAAACCATTGAGGTTCAACCTTCTCAGGGGAGCAGGGTGGCGGCATGCGTTTTAAGGAGACCGACCTTGTTGGTGTATGGCTGATCGATCCGAATCCGCATGAAGACGATCGTGGTCGGTTCATGCGAGCGTGGTGCGCTCGGGAGTTCGCGGAGCACGGTCTGAAGTTCTCGCCTGTCCAGGCGAACATGGGGTTTAGCACACGCAAGGGGACAGTTCGAGGCATGCATTTTCAGGAGGCCCCCGCGCTCGAAGCCAAGCTGGTCCGCTGCACGAGAGGAGCGATCTTCGACGTGGCTCTCGACCTCAGACCGGAGTCCACATCCTATGGCGAATGGTACGGCGTAGAGTTGAGTGCGGTGGATGGTCGAATGCTTTACGTGCCCGAGCACTGCGCGCACGGATATCAAACCCTTGAGGATGACACGGAGATCTACTATATGGCTTCGGGGTTCTACACCCCAAACGCAGTGCGTGGCGTGCGATTCGATGATCCGGCGTTCCGCATTCAATGGCCGTTGGTCGCCACGGCAGTCTCTGAACAAGACCTCAGTTGGCCGCTTATAAAACGGCAGGAGACAAACACGAGATGATCGTCGATACAGCTCTTCAAGAGCGTGAAGCCACGCATCATCCGATCCGTGTCGGCATGGTTGGAGCCGGCGCCACAGGCCGGGCCATTGCCCTTCAGCTCGGAACACCGGCACCGGGGATTCGCCTCGTAGCGATTGCGAATCGAACGCCAGCGCATGCTGAACGGGCGTTCCGGGAAGCCGGTGTGACGGAATGGCGTGGCGCAGGATCTGCTCGTGAGGCAGAAGCGACCATTACCCGAGGGCTCCCAGTCCTGACGGAGGATCCTTTCGTGCTGACCCGCTGCGATGCCATCGACGTACTCGTGGAAGTGACGGGCACCGTTGAAACCGCAGCCCATGTGGTGCTGGACGCTTTCGGTCACGGGAAGCATGTGGTCATGGTGAACGCCGAGATGGATTCGATGCTCGGCCCGATTCTGAAGGAGAAGGCGGACCGGGCCGGCGTGGTAGTGACCAACACGGATGGGGATGAGCCGGGAGTGGCGATGACCCTCTTTCGCTATCTCCGATCACTGGGACTCCGTCCCGTGGCCGCGGGCAACATCAAAGGCATGGTCGACCACTATCGGACCCCCGAGACCCAGCG
>DBZJ01000114.1 GCA_002311635.1 Syntrophaceae bacterium UBA1163 | reverse complement strand
ATCTCTTCGATCTTTGCCTGCGCCAGTCTCGCTGAAAGGTCGGGGTTCACCATCTCAAGGTTACCGCCTCCTCCACAACAGACGCACTGCTCTCTGTTTCCTTTCATCTCAACCAACTCCACGCCGGGAATACTCCGCAGGATTTCTCGTGGGACTTCATAAACTCCGCTTCCTCTCCCAAGATCGCAGGGATCATGGTAAGTGACTTTGGTTGTCTTCTCCTTGAAGCCGATCTTACCTTCCTCGATCAACTTCTTGATGAATTGAGTAGAATGAAAGATCTCGATATCCGTTTTACAGTGATCCATCCAGGTGCGGTAACAAGAGGGACAGGCAAAAACGATCCTTTCTGCCCCCTTCTCTTTCACTTTTTCAAAATTGTGTTGGATCAAAGTTTCGGCATCTTTCTTCATCCCTGCCGCAATCAGGGGAAAACCACAGCACCACTCCTCCCCTCCCAGAATGGTAAAATCAACTTCGGCCTTATCCAAAATCTGGACAAAGGATTGAGGGATCCTCTTCGTCATCGGGAAATAAGATGCAACACACCCAACGAAATAGACGACCTTTGCCTTCTCCCTCTGAAACATGTCCTTGGGGACTTCGGTCAGGGCCTGTACCCACATCGACCGGTCCTCGTTCGGTTCACCGATAATGTTATGGACTCCTTTTAACATCTCCGCTAACCGGTCGACGACAGGGGGGTACTCCCCCCTCTCGACCATGAATCCACGCATCGCAATTCTCAAATCCTTTGTGTGGATAAACGCAGGGCACACCGCCGTACACCTCCCGCATAACGTGCATAGGTAGGGATGCTCAGAATACTCTCTCAGCACATCCTTGGTCTTTGCGGGCCCGAAGAACATTCCCGGCAAGCCGTATGCCTTCCTGATGAAAGACTTCAGGTTGGCAAACAGCCCTCCCATGGTGCTCTCCAACTTCTGGGTTTGCGCGTATACGGGACAAACCTCCACGCAGCTGCTGCATTTCACGCAGGAATCCAGAGCGATCAGGTCTTTAAGAGAAAGGGGGAGGGATGCCTTTCTGGTTCCTGGCTTAAATGCTTCTTCTGGCATCAAATTGAGCAACATGACCGCTGGTATCGTGATGATGTGCCAAAGCTTTTTATTGAATGGAATGGAGGCGACAAGCGCGGCCAGGAACAATCCCGATACAGACCAAAGGGGATAGTTGAGCGAAGGCCACGATAATCTCAAAGGGGCAATAATTTTCGACAGACCAAAGGACAAGAACCAATATTGGGCCGCAGAGCTCGGAAGGGAATAGGTTAAAATGCTCGTGGCCTCGCAGAAGAATCGAAGGATAAACCATCCTCCTAGAAGATTAACCGCAACGATATCTCCGATTGAGGTCTTAAAAGTTACAGATTTTGCTACAAACCTGCGATAGATGGCGATGAATTCTCCCGTCAATATCATGGCTCCGAAGAGGTCGAAGGAAATCGCAAAAAGCGCATCGGTCAGTCCCAGGGACGAGCCGGCCAGATCACGAAAGTAATAAAAATCGCAGAATGGTGCATAAAAAAACCTGATCAGGTGCGGGAGACTTTTAAATTGGGGCATCCTCTCTACCTTCAGGTGGCCCGCGATCAGTATCCCGGGGTAACCGATCATGATCAAAACCTTCATCAGCCATCTCAATTTATCCTGGCTGAAAAGCCTCCTCTGGAGGACACCATCCAAAAGCATCACCTGCATCAGCTTAACGATCTTTTTGCTGAAGAAGGTAGAAAAGATCCCTCTCGTAAGGGCCCGCAAATCCCATTGCCCCCGCCAGTAAAGGAATAGTCTCAAGACGAGGCCAGTGAAAAAGACGATCGCGCCCGCCATAAAAAAGATCACAAAAAGTGGATGGTCTGTCACCATATACCCGTTCCTTCAGCTCTTTGCTCAATTCTAACACTTATATCCAACTCCATCCATGTCACCTTTCCCATCGCCAAGCGCGAAGAGAATGTACGCATTTACTTTTCCCTTGTTCGATTTTTGGTTCCGTGTTATTTTTTATAAAAATACCAAGAAGACATGAATTTATCCGCTTTGAAAGCTATTTTTGCCTCCATGGAACAGGGGGTTGTTTTTGTGGACGATCAAAATCGGATTGCCTACTGCAATCCAGCGGCAGAGAAGATTCGAAAGATCAAGATGGATGAAGTACTCGGCCAATCCGTCCTAAACTATCATCCTCAAAAGGCCCGTCCCAGGGTCCTGCAAATTATCAAAGATTTAAGAACCGGAAAGGCAAAAGGACATCGCCGGATGAATATTCGAATGCTGAAAGGGAAATTCTACGACAATACCTATACGGCCGTCTGGGACTCAAAAAACAAATACCTGGGTACCCTCGTTGTCAGCAAGGAGATCACGCAACGAAGGAAAACGGAAAATGAACTCAAAGAGGCATTAGAAAAACTGAAAATCGCTAATGAAGAGCTGAGGCGTCTCGACCAAATGAAGGACGACTTCCTCTCGAACGTCAGCCATGAGTTGAAAACACCGATGATCTCGGTGATGGGCTATATCGGAATGTTGCTCAAGGAGAAGGCGGGTGGGCTGGCGGAACAGCAGAAAAAGTTCCTGGAAATCTCTTACAAAAACCTGCGAAAGCTTGAAAGGAACATAGACGATCTATTCGATTTGGCTGAAATCGGCATACCAAAACCCTCTTGGGTTTTTGAGCCGATCGATCTTGTCAAAGTCATCCAATTTTCATGCTTGACCGTCGAACCCCTGGCGAAGGAGTATCAAATCGAAGTGGAAGCTCCGCTCCCCGCAGAACCGGTCAAGGTCTCCGGGGTTGAGGAAAAACTCAACCAAATCTTCGATAATCTTCTTACCAACGCCATCAAATATAACCGCCCTGGGGGGAAAATCTATATAAGCCTTGAACATGATCCTGAATTCGTCTTCACTCGCATCGCCGATACAGGCGTTGGAATTCCTTACCGATCTCTGAAGGAAGTATTTGAACGCCATTTCCAGGAAAAAACAAAACCCATTGGAAAAACCAAGGGGTTGGGGATCGGCCTCTCCCTCGTCCAGGAAATCGTTAAACTCCATCAGGGAGATATCCAGATCGAAAGCGAGGTGGGCAAGGGATCCACCTTCACCGTAAGGTTACCCAAGCTTCGCAAAACAAGTTCGGAGTAATTAGTTCTGAGTCCGGAGTTTTTTGTGTCCAGAGAAAATTAAGGTCTCCGAACTCTGAACTCCCAACTCCGAACTGACCGGTTATTTTCTCTCTCCTCCTATTTTCCCTAAATCGATCAGGGGAATACCTCCTCCGGAAACCTGCGGTAAAATCCCGTTCCAATTTATCTCTCCCGCACCCGATAAAATGATGAGGCGTATCCATGCTCCAGCCTCGCCACCCCTGTCTGAATGGCTGCCTCTCTCACATAATTCGACACCTGTTCTGGGACTTTCCGGTTTAAGACGCTTGGAATGATGTAGTCTTCGCTCATTTCCTCCTCTGAAATAATGTGGGCAACCGCATTCGCCGCCGCGAAAAGCATCTCGTCGTTGATCTCTATCGCCTGACAGTTCAGAACGCCTCTAAAGAGTCCCGGGAAGCAGAGGACATTATTGATTTGATTAGGATAGTCCGACCTACCCGTGGCGACAACCCGTGCATATCGGGCGGCCTCCTCGGGCATGATCTCAGGGGTGGGATTGGCCATGGCAAAAACAATTGGGTCCTTCGCCATATTCTTGACATCTCTCGAGTGGATTAACCCTGGCTGCGAGAGACCGATAAAGACGTCCGCCCCTTTCAAGGCACTGGAGATAGACCCTTTCAATCTTTCCAGATTGATCTGCTCCGCTATCCTCTCCTTCACCGGATTCATGTTCTCTTTTCGGCCCCTGTAAAGAGTCCCTGCCCGGTCGCACCCGATAATCCGTTTCACCCCTGCAGAAAGAAGAAGCCGGATCGAAGCGATCCCGGCCGCTCCCAAGCCACTGACCACCACGTGGATGTTTCCTAACTTCTTGTCAACAATTTTCAATGCATTGATCAAACCTGCTAAAATGACCACCGCTGTCCCGTGCTGATCGTCATGAAAAACCGGGATATCCAGCTCCCGTTTCAGTCGGTCTTCGATCTCAAAACAACGGGGCGCAGAGATGTCTTCAAGGTTAATTCCGCCAAACCCGGGGGAGATCGCTTTGACTACGGAAATGATCTCCTTCGGATCTTTCGTCTTTAAACAGATAGGAAAGGCATCGACGCTGCCAAATTCCTTAAAAAGCATTGCCTTTCCTTCCATCACCGGCATCGCTGCCTCCGGTCCGATATCCCCAAGGCCGAGCACGGCCGTCCCATCCGTAACAATTGCTACCGTATTCTTTTTTATGGTCAGATCGTAAACTTTGTTACGGTCCTCGTGGATGGTCATGCAGACCCTCGCTACTCCGGGCGTGTAGGCCATGGAAAGATCCTCTCGGGTGCTCACTGAAACCTTGTTCTTTATTTCAATCTTCCCCCCCTGGTGGATCATGTAGGTTCGGTCCGTCACATTGACGACGTTGATCCCTCTCACCTGTTTCAGCCCGTCCACCACCTTCTGTCCCATCGGGATATCTGCCACATTGACGACAATGTCGCGTATAATGAGGTTCTTCCTAAAACCAACGATATCGATGGAGCCGATATCTCCCCCTGCTTTGCCGATGGCAGAGGTGACCTTGCCCAGCATCCCTGGCAGATTGTGAATCTCGATTCGAATGAGGATGCTATAACTTGGACTGGGTTTTCTGATCATGACATTGACCCCCTTGTTTCAACCTTTGGTTAACACGTCATGCCTTCCATCAACAAACTTCTAAATCAGCTTCCTCTCCAGCAAAAAATTCATAGCCGCCTGGCAGGTCGTGGTGGCCAGAGAGATGGCCTCGGAAAAAGAGCCTTGAGCTTCTTGAAATTGAGACATATGAATTCTTCCGATCACTTCCATCACTTTTCTTTCCAAGTCAGCATACCGGCCTGACCCCAGCACGTGGTCTGCGATTCGGATCTCCCGGAGCAATCCTTCCAGGTACCACACCAATACCTTCTTGCCCCCGGAGAGCTCATCCTCTTTCTTGAGTGATGCCATTTGATCCAGCAGGGTCGTTCCGATAATCAACCCGGATTTCATCTTCTCCGCATATTGGAATTCCAAAATTGCCTCTCTTGTCTCCATTCCCCCTCCTAAACCTCTCGCTCTTCCTTCTTAAGGTGAGACCACCGGATGGGATCCGGGTCAAACATCATGGTTGGACAATTATCAGAAAAGGGGGAAAAAATCAAGTTTCGGACAAGGGAATACTCACCTGAAAGAATGCGAGGCAATGCAGGAACGAACCGGTCTAACGATAGGGCTTGAGTCGGTCCAAAAATTTCGGATCAACGGGTATCCCCAATTTCACAGCCTGATCACAATGCTCAACAGCCAACTTAAATTCTTGTTTTTCATAATACATAGCGGCCAGGCTATAGTGAGCTTCCGGAAAGCTGGGATTGATTTCCAATGCCTTTTGAAACGAAGTGATTGCCTCGTCTGTTTTCTTCTTCTCCCGATAGACGCTTCCAATATTATAATAACCCTTGGCATAATCCGGTTTGATCTCGATCGCCTTCTGATACTCCACAAGGGCCTGATCCAACATCCCCTTTCTAAAGTAGAGAATTCCAAGATTGTTGTGGGCTTCGAGATAATTCGGATAGATTTGAAGCGTTTGCTGATATTCCGCAATCGCCTCTTTGAGATTTCCCTTTTCCTGGTAGGCGACTCCGAGATTAAAATGGGCCTCGGCGAAATTGGGATCTATACGGAGCGTCTCTTTATATTCCGAAATCTCTTTCTTCCACATAGACGTCTTGGGGAGTTGTTCGAGACGGTAGGCAGTCAGATCAACAATGTCTTTTGGGGGCTCGACGATCAGATTCCATTGCCTTCCATAGACAATGCCGAGATTGAGGTGTGCCTTTGCGTTCTTTGGATCCAGCTCAAGCACTCTTTTATATTGTCTAACAGCCTCATCCAGGTTTCCCTTCTCCGCAGCGTTACTGGCCAATTGAAAGTGTTCTTCAATGGTGACGTTTTTATCTTTATTATCTTTCTTCTCGGTCTTGCTTGCTCCTGCGCAGGCGATCAGGAGAACGATCATTGTAAGAACAAGGTAATACTTTGTTATCGTTTTCAAGGTTATCCTCCGCCGTGAGGAGCGACAAGCAAAACCCCCACGAAGGCTTTTTGAAGACTTAACAAAAAATGAGAGGTAAATCAAGAGATAAAATCGACCCTGTTCCCGATTCGGAGAATAAAACCCTTCCCCAGCCTGTCTCCGTGAGTCCTGCCGCACGTAAGTCCATCCCTGCCTGCCGGCAGGCCTGAACCTAACGTGGCACAGAGCAGGCAGCCGCTTTTCCTAAAGACACGGTTCGATAATTCGGGATTTGAGATCCAAACCATAATCCGTAAAAGCACGTACTTTTCGATCTTAGACGATTCGATGAATCTACTTGATCAGAAGGTCAGAATTTGTTAATTTCAAACGGAGAAAAAGCTCTATTTTCCATGAAAGCGTCCTGATGACGGAATCGAATCCCCCTTTAAAGATGGAGGTACGAGGGCTCCATTTCTATTACGGGTCTAATCATGCCCTCAAAAATATCAATATTGTCATCAGAGATCGCCAGATCACCGCTTTGATCGGGCCCTCTGGATGCGGGAAATCGACCTTTCTCCGGACCCTCAACCGGTTGAACGAACTCATCCCTCAAACGCGTATTGAAGGGACCATCAGACTGGATGGTGAGGATATCTATCAACCGGGGACGGATGTCGTCGCTCTCAGGCAGAGGGTTGGTATGGTCTTTCAGCGTCCCAATCCTTTTCCGAAAAGCATCTTCGAAAACGTTGCCTTTGGTCCGAGGGTGCTTGGAGTGCACACGAAGAGTAAGATTGAAGAAAAAGTGGAACAGAGCCTTAAGGCGGCGGCGCTCTGGCCGGAAGTCTCAGATCGACTCCACCTCAATGCTTTGGGCCTCACCCTCGGGCAACAGCAGCGCCTCTGCATCGCACGCGTGTTAGCCGTTCAGCCCGAAGTCATTCTTATGGACGAACCGTGCTCTGCCCTGGACCCCTTAGCCACTCTTAAGATCGAAGAGTTAATGCAGGAATTAAAAAAGAAATATACCATCGTCATTGTCACGCATAACATGCGCCAGGCCGCCCGAACTTCCGGTTGGACAGGGTTCTTTCATCTGGGAGAATTATTAGAATATGCCACAACCGAGGATATTTTTACGCGTCCCCAGAACCCCCAGACCGAAAATTATGTCACAGGAAGATATGGATAATCGAAAAAACACCAAATTCAAAACATCAAGTAACAAAGAAATCTCATCCGCATTGCAACGGACCCCTTCACCCTATCCCTCTCCCCCCAGGGGAGAGGGGAAGGGTGAGGGGCGTTTTGGCCATTGGAATTTTGTATTTGGAATTTATTTGGAATTTGGCCTGCCTGCGCGTAGCCTGTCTCTTGCGCTGAACCCAGAAAATGGGCAAACGCACCTGAAGCCTACGTTCTGTAAACAGAACGCTCCGGCGAAGGCAGGAATTTGGAATTTGGGATTTCTTTTTCTCCTTCTATTCATTTTGTTCCCCATGGGTTGCCAAAGATCCAAGGCAGGAATCACGGTGGCAGGCTCCACTTCCGTTGAGCCCTTTGCTGAATTATTAGCCGAAGAATATATGTCCCGTCATCCTGAATCCCATATCTATGTTCAGGGTGGCGGGTCTACGGCAGGGATAGAGGCTGTCATTACTCGTGCCGCACACATCGGGATGTCCTCACGCAATCTCATAGGCGACGAGAACAAGCTTTATACAGTCACCATCGCAAAGGATGCTATTGCCGTCATCGTTCACCCCCTAAATCCAATAGAGAATCTTTCATTGGATCAGATCAGAAATGCTTTTTCCGGAAAAATACAGAATTGGAAGGAGTTAGGCGGATCCAACCGTCCCATCGACATCGTCACCCGGGAGGAGGGTTCGGGAACAAGAGAATCCTTCCAGAAATTTGTAATGCGAAAAGAGGATATCAATCTCGGAGCCTTAGTCCAGGATTCAAACGGTGCAGTGCGACAGGTCATAGCCACTGACCCCAAAGCCATCGGATATATCTCCTTGGGCTTGGTCAATGACCAAGTAAAAGCAGTGACGATCTCAGGGGTCGAACCCAATTTGAGGAATGTATATAACAGAAAGTATACGTTGGTCCGACCTTTCCTCTTCGTATTTAACGGGGAACCGGCTGGGGCGGCAAAATCCTTCTTAGATTTCGTTTTGAGCCCACCCGCTCAGAAATTGCTCTTAAAAGAAGGTCTTGTGCCGGTGCTTCAAGAACCCGATTAAACAGATACATGGCGATGAAAGAGAAAATCATTGAGAAGATACTTCTTCTGACCGCTTTCTCATCTATTTTCATTTTAGGCTTGATCACCTTCTTCATTTTTAAAGAAGGACTGCCTTTAATCTTGAAGATCGGGATCAAAGCATTTCTGCTCGGGGAAAAGTGGATTCCAAGCAAAGGTTTGTTTGGCGTCTTCCCGATGATCGTCAGCTCTTTCTGGGTAACGTTTGGGGCCCTGCTCTTGGGTATTCCTCTCGGACTGGCCTGTGCGATTTTTTTATCGGAGTTGATCCCTCCTTCCGTTGGATTATTGCTGAGACCCGCCATCCAGCTTCTGGCAGCCATTCCCTCCGTCATCTATGGGTTCTGGGGGCTGATTGTCCTTGTCCCGTTGATTCAAAACCA
Organism: Syntrophaceae bacterium UBA1163; assembly: GCA_002311635.1. Lineage (GTDB taxonomy): Bacteria > Desulfobacterota > BSN033 > BSN033 > UBA1163 > UBA1163. The sequence continues at coordinate 5,501 of DBZJ01000114.1, read as the reverse complement.
TTTCGGAGGACCCGGCCTGAGCATCCTCGCGGGGTCTCTTGTCTTGGGCTTCATGATCCTCCCAACCATTATCACAATCTCAGAGGACTCTTTAAAAGCTCTTCCGCCTACCTATAAGGCAGGAGCGCTTGCATTGGGAGCAACGCACTGGCAGACCATCTGGAGGGTTTTGATACCCGCTGCCAGATCTGGGGTTGTCGCCAGCGTCATTTTAGGCATGGGTCGTGCCATCGGAGAGACCATGGCCATGATCATGATCCTGGGAAATGCGGTGAAAATGCCAACCTCCTTCCTGGATTCCGCCAGGACACTCACCACAAATATCGGCATTGAAATGGGATACGCTTCCGGGGATCACCGGCAGGCCCTGTTTGCAACCGGGGTGGTTCTCTTCTTCATCATTATGGCCTTGAATACCCTGGCCATTTCTCTCTCGCGGAGGAGAGTCCATTGATGATCAATCGCACTCGATATCTGACCCAGTCCGTTGCAAAAATCTTGATCTGGATAGGGGCTTTATCGACCATCGCAATGATGATCTTAATCCTCTTCCAAATCTTGAGAGAAGGACTGCCTGTCCTTCACCTTGGTTTCTTCCTCGATTCTCCAAAAAATATGGGCCGGGAGGGCGGTATCTTTACCACGATCGTTGGAACCGTGGCCTTGACCGCTGTAGCGATCATCGTAGGTGCGCCTCTGGGAGTGGGTACAGCCATCTTCCTGAGGGAATATACGAGGGAAAGCAAGACGAGCCGTGTAATTCGTTTTGGAACCGACTGCCTCGCCGGAGTGCCATCGATTATCTTCGGTCTGTTCGGGTTTGTCTTTTTTGTCATCCGGCTGAACATGGGATGGTCCATCCTTTCGGGTGGATTAACGTTAGCGGCTATGATCTTGCCCACCGTCATCAGCACGGCCGAAGAATCGATCAAAACCATTCCCTCATCCTACCGTGAGGTGAGTTATTCTCTCGGCGGAACGAGGTGGCAGACGATCACCCGTGTCGTACTCCCAAGCGCCTTGCCGGGCATCTTTACGGGTATCCTCCTGAGTATTGGAAGGAGTATCGGAGAAACCGCTGCAATCATTCTAACGGCCGGCTCCTCTCTGGTCATGCCCACATCCCTCTTCTCTCCCAGTCGAACCATGTCCGTCCATTTTTATATCCTCGCCAGAGAAGGGATCTCCATGAAGATGGCGTATGGGACCGGAGCGGCTTTGATTTTGCTCGTCCTGATGGTGAATATCATTGCTCAATGGTTGATCAATCGGTATATCCGGCATCGGACATAGAGGAGTGGTATGTCTCAAGGGAGTAAAATCGTTACCAGCGATTTCAGTTTCTATTACGACTCCACCCCGGCCCTGAGGAATATCAACCTCGGGATTCGGCCCAAGGAGATATTCACCGCCTTCGGTCCGGCTCGGAGCGGAAAGACGACGTTCCTTAAGAGCCTTAATCGTTTAACGGACCTGATTCCGGGGGCCAATCACACCGGAAGCATTCTCTTAGATGGAATGAATGTGTATGATCCCGGGCTAGACCTGACTCATCTCAGGAGACGCATCGGAATGGTCTTTGATCTTCCAACCCCTCTTCCCATGTCCATCTTCGATAATGTAGCTTATGGTCTCAGGCTGAACAAAATGATTTCTAAGAGGCGCTTAGGCGAAGCGGTCGAAAAAGCTTTGAGATCAGCGGTGCTTTGGGAGGAGGTCAAGGATCGTTTGCATACCTCGGCCCTTCGACTCTCCGGGGGACAACAGCAGCGTCTCTGCATCGCACGCATCCTGGCTTTGGAACCCGAGGTTCTCCTGCTCGATGAGCCGTGTTCTGGACTGGATCCTATCTCCACAGCCAGCATCGAGGAGACTCTCATCCAATTGAAAGAAGACTATACCATCATACTGGTGCCCCATAGCGTTCAACAGGCCTCACGCGTTGCGGATTGGGCAGGATTTTTTTTGAACGGGGAAATCGTTGAAGTGGGACCGGCTTATCAAATCTTTACCAAACCCGCAGATCAGAGGACTGAAGATTACGTGACCGGGCGTTTCGGTTAGACAGTGTTGAACTGCGGCAGGCTGTTGCCGCGCGGCGTGGGGGCATTTCTTGGCTTACTGACAGCGAAAGGAGATCACCGATGGTAACAGAAACCCATTTTCAAAAGGAATTAGAAGAATTGAAAGAGAGTTTACTCAGGATGGCGGCGACGGTGGAAGAGGCCATCCGTGATTCCGTCCAATCCTTGGTCCGCAGAGATTCGGAGCTCGCTCAGAAGACGTTCGGGTTCGAAGATCGGATCAACAAGATGGAAATCGTCATCGATGATATGTGTCTGAGACTTCTTGCGTTAAGGCAGCCCATGGCAACGGACCTTCGCTTCATCACCTCTGCGATGAAGATCATCACCGATCTCGAAAGAATGGGCGATCAGGCAGTGAATATTGCCGAGCGAGCTATCTCCTTGAACCAGGAACCTCAGCTCAAACCTTATATCGATATTCCCCGGATGGCTGAGATTGCCCAAACGATGGTCAAGGATGTCTTAGATGCTTTTGTAAATCGAGATTCTAAACTGGCCCGTTCCGTTTGTGAAAGGGATGATCTGGTCGATGGATTAAATGACCAGGTGGTGCGAGAGCTCCTCACGTATATGGTGTCCGACCAAAAGGCCATCAATCGAGCCGTCCACCTGATGATCGTTGCCCGATGCCTGGAGAGAATTGCCGACCATGCCACGAATATCGCTGAAGATGTGATCTTTATGGTAGATGCCCTCGTGATCAAGCACCATGCGGATGAAAAGAAGGAAGAAGAGGCGTGAACCCAAATTTTAAAACCCAAATGTCAAATCAAATCCAAAGCCCAAATTTCAAAATTAATGCGTTTGATCTTTGACATTCCTTTGGCATTGGAAATTTGACCTTTGACATTTTTAGCGAGTGATAATGACCGCACAACGGAAATTTGATACCGACCCCAAAATCCTGAGGGGGCAGGTGGTCATCGAGACCTACCGCTCAAGAGGACCGGGAGGTCAAAGGAAGAATAAGGTTGAGACGGCCATTCGTCTAACGCATTTGCCTTCTGGGATCAAGGTGGTCGCTACTGAACATCGGTCCCAATCGGAAAACCGGAAACTCGCCTTTGATAGGCTTCGGGAGCGTCTGGCCAAGCTAAATCGGCCGAAGAAGCGCCGGATAGCCACCTCACTTCCGTTTTCCGCCGTTGAAAAGAGGATGGAAGGAAAAAAGATCCGTTCGGAGAAGAAACGTTTCAGGCGAAAATCTCAAAAAGAGCTGACGGAGTGGAATTAGAGAAGATCCCCCTGGAGGGAAGACGATGGACAACAGAGTGAAAGAAGCGATTTTCAGAAAAGTGGCGGAGGAGCCTTTTGCTCAAAAGTTCGGGATCAAACTCTTAGATCTGGAGGACGGGTATTCCAAGGTTGAAATGAAATTTACCCCGGATATGGAGAATATCTTCGGTTTCATCCACGGCGGCGCGCTTTTTGCACTGATCGACGAGGCATTTGAAACCGCCTCCAATTCCCATGGGACCGTCGCGGTGGCTTTGAGCATGACGGTTACCTATGTCTCTTCACCTTCCCCAAACAGCATCCTCGTTGCAGAGGCGAGAGAATTCAGCCGAACCCATAGGACGGCTGTCTATGATATCAAGTTGTCTGACGACCGAAACAACCCGATCGCCTCTTGCCAGGCCCTCGTCTACCGAAAAGAGGAGCGACTCCCCTTTCTCAGCGAGTGAAACTCCAGGGCTTTTTTACCTTATCCCTAAAGACTCCCCCAGCAGGCTGAGGATGGACTCAATCCTGAGAGATTTATTTGGTCCCTCAGGCCCTAGAACCATATGACAGCCAGGACAATAAAGGCTCAAAATATCGGCGCCCGTGGCTTTGGCCTGGTTTAATCTGCGGTCCCGAAACTCCAGCCCTGCCTTTACGGCACCGTTCAAGGCGTACGCACCGCAGGACAAAGCGTTTTTCCCCGTATTTTCCATTTCTACGATCTTTACTCCAGGGATAGCGCTTAATATCTCCCTGGGCGATTCCGAGCCGGGTTTTACCCCTCGAACGAAGTGGCACGGATCGTGAACCGTGACGGTCGCCTCAACCCTGTTTAAAGGCCCTATCTTGTCAAGATGCCCAGCAATAAAATCTGTGATAAAAGTCCGCTTCCATTTGGCATCCGGATGATGTCCTTCAAAATTCATGTTACAGGTCGGACAGAAGATCACCACATGCTCCGGCGAAAGGGTGTTCAGCCCCTCGATCATCTTGTCAAACTGAATTTTCGCTTGCTCCGGCCTGCCGGCGATGAGGTGGAGTTCCCCGCAACAATAATTGAAGCCTCCCAATACCTTGAGGGCGGGATCGATTCGCTGAAGTATCTTTACGGTTGTATTCAACACCTTCCCTTCGATCAGCGCAAAGCAGCTCGAGAAAAGGACCGTTTGACACGTTTCCGCCCTTCTCTTTATGACATCCGTGATCAAACAGTCCGACTTCTCAGGATCCTGCCGGAAAGAGGTGACGGCATTTTCGATGAGCCCTCCAACGAATTTTAGAATCGAGGAAATACCTTTTGGCACAGGATCACCAAGTTCCTGTAGAATCGCCTTGCCTACGAAAAAACCATGAGGGGGGTAAAGGGCTTTTGGACAATGCGTTGTGCAGGTATTGCAATATAGGCAAGAATAAATCCGAGTCCGTGCCAGGCTTCCAATCTTCTTATGCTGAAATAAATCCAGTATCTCTTCCATTATCTTCTTGGAATCAGCGCCCTTAAGTTCTGTATGAGAAACAATCGGACAGCACTCCACACACAGGCCGCAGGCCGTACACTCTTCTTCAAATTGTCTTCTCACTTTTCTGGAATCAAACATCGGGCCTCACTTTATTCGAGATTACTTGGCAGTGGTGGTTTCTTTCCTATCAGGAAAAAAAGGACCTACGAAAAATTCGTAAGTCCTTTAAGGTTTTTGGTAGCGGGGGCTAGATTTGAACTAGCGACCTTCGGGTTATGAGCCCGACGAGCTACCGGACTGCTCCACCCCGCGATCTAATCATTTCTAATCCATTCATATTAAATTGTCAACCCTTTCGACTCCTTATCTAACCAAGGATAAATCGCTCAGGGTTGACCTTGAGAGGAATCTATTCTCTTTAACAGGAGAAATTTATGCCGCCGAATAGGTCAAGCTTTTCAAGACCTTCCTTGACAACCTTCCATCCGTCCCGTAGAATACTTCAGCGGCATAGGTGTGGCTGTCCCTACCGGCAAGCGGGTTTATCCCATGGCAAGATTCCTATGAAAAAAACCCTCTACTTTTATATTTGGAAGGAGATTCTCCCCATCTTTTTCATCGGCCTGATGACCTTCACGATCATCCTCCTGATGGATAAGATCTTCAAGCTGATCGAATTGATTATCAATAGGGGCGGAAGCCTTACGAACATCTTGATGCTCCTTATTTA
>DBZJ01000024.1 GCA_002311635.1 Syntrophaceae bacterium UBA1163 | reverse complement strand
GCCATATCCAGGAAAACCTGGTCACCCACTCCGTACCACAAATAGAGAGGAATTTTCATCCCTAATTGCTGAACGTTCTTGGCAATGATCGCGGCAGGGGGGCCTACCACCGCACCTATGACGGCCTGTGCGTCTGTCGCCCGGATTTTGGTGAGTTGGACAGACATATCCGTATCCTTTTGCTCGAATCGTTCATGGGCAACGATCTTGATTCCCATTTCTGGTCCCTGTTCCTTGAAATGTTTGCTGACACTATCACCCAAGGCATTGGAGACCGATAAGATAGCAAGCTTAGTGACTCCGCGTTTCTTCATATCCATTAAATAACGTTCCGCGGCCTTTCGGTCAGTATAAGGGGTTTTAAAAATCCATTTCCGAATAGGCTCCACCGGAGGGGAAGTACCACTTAACGCAATGAGCGGAATTTGTGATTTTTGCATCACGGGAAGAATGGCCATAACCGGACCGGTAAGATAGGATCCGATGATGGCAACCACTCCGTCATTATTGATCAACTTGTTAGCAGCCAGTACGGCTTTAGATTCATTGCTTTGATCATCGGCAATGATGACCTCAATGGGCACACCATTGATCCCTCCAGCTTTATTGATCTCTTCCTGAAACATCAAAGCCGAGTTTCTCCCGGCTTCACCAAAGGTTGCGCCCGGACCCGTAATAGGGAAAATCGCTCCTATCTTCCAAACCTTTACTTGCTGGGCCTCAGCAGGAATTCCATGCCCGATCAATAAGCCCATTACCAAAATGGCTATAATTGTGCAGACTGTTCTTCTCATCTTAACCTCCTTGTGTTCGTTGTTAAGGTTTTTCGGCGAACTCCTTTACTTAACCCACAACTACTCGATGTGAATTTATCCACCCCCTTTCGTATGTCAATTTAGATTGATATGAATGAGAACTAGTTCTATTCCTCATTCTTTTCCAAGATAGGCTTCGATCACGGCCGGATGTCGACGGATCTCGCCTGGAGTCCCTTCTGCAATCTTTTTCCCAAAATTTAGAACTGTTATCCTATCCGATATATTGATGACCATCTTTACGTCGTGTTCAATCAGCAATAAGGTAACGCCTTCCCCCCTGGCTTGTTCGATCAATTTCATCATGCCGAGGGTTTCATGTTCATTGAGGCCGGCTACCGGCTCATCCAATAAGAGTAATTTAGGAGAGGTAGCGAGGGCTCTCCCAAACTCTAGAATCTTCTGCTCACCATAGGGGAGCTCCGCAGCCAGTTTGTCTTGTTTTTCCACAAGCCCAATAGATTTCAAGATCTCCATAGCCTTTTCACGAATACTTTTTTCCTCTTTCTTTACTTTCCCCGAATATAATCCGGAAGCGAAAATCCCACCGCTTCCTTTTGTATGAAAGCCGGTCATTATGTTTTCTATCACCTTCATTCCACCAAAAAGTTCAAGTCTTTGAAAGGTTCTGGCCATTCCTAACTTGACAAGTTGGTGGGGTTTGTATTTCCTGATGGCGTGCCCTGCGTAATAGATTTCACCTGCCGAGGGGCGAATAAAGCCGGAGATCATATTGAAGAGCGTTGTTTTTCCAGCGCCATTGGGGCCAATCACTGAATGAATCTTTCCTAATCGGACCTCAAGATCCAGCTCAGACACTGCCCAAATACCCCCAAAACGAATGGACAGATTATGAGTGCGGAGAAGGATATCGTTTTCGCCTACAGGATGGTCTTCTTGCTGAATCATAGTATCTCGGAGGAATAGTTAATCTTATCCCTCAGGAACCCCTCTTTTGATCCTGATTGCCTCGCCTCGTTATCGAGAAACGACCAAACAAGCTTTGACTAAAGCACACGCGCAGTCCTTCAGGCATAAACACGAGTATTCCAATCAAAATGCCCCCATAGATGAGGGTGTCGAAATCCTTAAAGGCTCTTAGCAACTCAGGTAAGTAGGTCATGATTCCGGCTCCCCATATCGCCCCCCATATGCTTCCCATACCACCAACCACGATCATAATGAGCAACAAGGTGGAAAAGTTCAAATCGAAATTTTCTGGAGAGATAAAACTCATAAAGTGGGCATAAACACTTCCAGCCAATGAACAAAATATTGTGCTCAAGACGAATATTTTGATTCGATACCTGGTAACGTCGATTCCTACTGAAAGCGCGCCGTCTTCACTACCAACAGGTTTGTACCGAAAAGAGAGCACGGCTCTCCCAATGCGAGTATTTACCAAATTCAACGAAAAATAAATAACCGCCAATGCTAAAATCCAAGCCATATAATAGTAGTGTATCGGTTTCGTCAATACTATACTTCCTATCTCGAAGAGAGGGATATCCGGAAGCCCAGAGGGTCCTCCGGTCAGGGAATCCATCTCCTTAAAACAAATAAATATGACCTCTCCCGCACAAATGGTAGCCAACCCTAAATAATGACCTCGTAATCTTAGCGTGGGGATTCCGATAGTCAATGCCACTAAAATGGTTAAAATAATCCCGATGGCAACGCCTACGATAGGAGGCAACCCATGCATTGTAACGATGGCAGAGCTATACGCCCCGATCCCGAAAAACCCAGCATGAGCCAGGGAAATCTGGCCACTATATCCTAAGAGAAGGCAAAGGCCAACCGCCATGATGGCATTAATGCCGAAGAAGACAAGAATAGATATATAGTAACTATTCTTGATAAACAGAGGAACGACAAAAACGATTGCGCTCAAAAGAAGGAAAAGGAATAGGTCTTCTCGCTTCATTTCTCTACCCAGTTCCTGTGCGAAATAATCCTGTAGGCTTAAAACATAGAACAAGGATCAAAATGATCATCGCCATTATATCTTTATAGGCAGACGAAATGAATCCAGCGCCAAAGGCCTCCACCACTCCAAGAATCAATCCGCCCACCAGAGCTCCCGCTGGACTACCCATACCACCCACCCCTGCTGCCACAAACCCCTTGATCCCTACCGCAAGGCCTTGATCGTAAAACGTCATTGATACCGGGGCAATGATGACCCCCCCTACTGCTCCCAGTGCTCCACTCAGCATGAAACAGAAAGTCACCATCCGTTTTGCAGGTATTCCCATCAATCGCGCTGAATCCCGATTATAATTGCAGGCCAGCATCGCCTTGCCATAAATCGTTTTGGTATAAAAGAAGGTCAGAATCAAAAAAAGTACGATTGCAATCCCGAAAATCCATAAGACCTGTGGAGTAATCACTGCTCCGAAGATCGCTATTGGTTTCTCGCCCGAAAACGCTGGTAGTGCATAGGGGTTTTTACCCCAGACAAACATTGCTAAACCTCGTAAGAAAATTGCAATCCCGAAGGTGATAATAATTAAAGTAACGAAGGATGTCGTGGCCGCCGGAGATATTATGAACCTTTGCATCAATCCAGCAATCAACGCGACGATACAGATAGCAGCTACAAAGGATATGAATATTGGTAAATGCAGCGACTGGGTGAATGTAACAGCTAACAACCCCCCCAACATTACAAATTCACCTTGGGCAAAATTAAAGATTTCAGTGGCACTAAAAATCATGGTAAACCCAAATGCTACTATCGCATAGAGTATCCCATTGGTTAATCCGGTAACTAAAAACTGCAAAATCATTGCACTATCCATATTCGTCTCAACGACCCCCTAGAAAAAGAGATGTAATGTTTAAGACAAATCCACAGAAAAAAGGTGTTAGGTCAAGACGGCAACAGTGCATACTATGTGTCATATTAGAAAATCCTAATAATACTGATTCAAAACCTCACGTAGTGTTGCTGAAGAAACTTAGTTGTCTTTGCAACAGTTGCAGAGACAACATTATCAAAGAGACTTTTCTTTGTCAAGAATTATTTGAAAATTATTTTACCAAACATCCCTTCTTATGGTCCTTACGGCTACGGGCAAATACGAGTTATCGGTATAAATCATCGACAACACCGCCCCAGAGGCAAACAATAGAGAAGGACGGCAAGATCCTCTCATCGGGGGCATTTTCACCACGGTGATATACCATTCTTAGTTGAAGGCTGAAGGATTGAAAGGGTGGCTCCCACCGTGGGATAATCCACGGGCCAATATCTCATAAGAGAAAGGGAGCCACGATGAAAGTAGACACGAAACAAAGGAAAAAGGCAAGAAAGGGATTTGCCCAGGTGTACGGCGAGGAGGAGCTCGCGGCCAGAATGGTTCATGTCCTCCAGATAGGCAAGAAAGGATTGGATTCGCTCGTGGCGGCTATGGGGTCAAAGGTTCGCTCGTGGGGTCAAATCTTTACAGGCTGTTGAAAAACTAACCGCCCAAGCAGGTTTCATACCACC
>DBZJ01000213.1:1059-3017 GCA_002311635.1 Syntrophaceae bacterium UBA1163 | reverse complement strand
ACTTTTTCTACAACCTCAACGATGTAAATAACCCGCCGGGCGCTCACCTTGAGGTAAAACCACACAGAGCTATTGCCGGTCGGGTTGATTATTTTGTTCGGCTCGGATTTCTGGATATTTCGTTGTCTTTTCCAAGGTGAACTAAAATCCAAGGCAGAAATTTATCTACTTTCATATTATCTTTTAAAGAAGCCATCAGTGAATGTCTGATTGTTTTAATACTCGCTTTTGGCTTGTTCAATAATAACTTTTGTGTATTCTCTGGCAACAAGCTCAGGATATCGACCTTTTGTTTTACAAAATACAGGCTACTGTCTTGTTTTATACTTACGATTCTATTTTTAAATTCGTCACTTAAATGTGGCAAAAAACAATTATCTACATATACGCCGATGGGCAAACCCGCTTCCCGTTCATGTGCCGATATAATACCTCGTCCGCCGCAGAGACTAATGCTGGTATATCTTGAGCCTAGTATGCTTTCATCAGATATTTTTCCCATTTTAAAAGAAAAAAAGGCGTCTTTTAATATTATCGCTCTGCTCATTTCATCTTTTTGAAGCAAGCAAAGTTGATAACTCAGTGCAAGCTTTGTAATTCGGTCGATAATATTTGTAACATCTTTTCGTTGTGAAATGACTATTGAGTCGGTGTAGATACTAACATCAAAACTATCTTTCCTTTCCTCCTGATTAAAGTGCTTGGTGAATACAATATCAAAATCACCTAAAAGTGCTTGTATTGTAGTAAGAGCTTGATCTTCTGTTGGAGTCGCACTCTTCCAATATGTCCTCGTCCCGAGTAAATCTATGAACAGGACTATAGCATTGTCATCAAAGGTTCTTTTTATAACATCAAATACATGAGCCATCGCCTAATCTCGTAATTTTATATGTGCCGAGCGTTTGAAATCAGCGGCAACGGTACGGCGTCCGCTGGATTGCGTTGTTAGCCGGATCTTGCCTCAGCCTGCGGTGCGGCTCACACCTATGCGAACTCCGGGCGTACTCGACGTATCACCGCGAACACATCGCTAATCACGTCGCCGCAACGCTGTACGAATGCATCGTCCACCTCGACCAATGTCGATACTTCTGATACGTCACCCTCGAAGAAGAAAGATTCATCGGGTAGTTTAATTCTGAAAGGTAGGGTTTCAGCCTTCGCAACAAGAGTATCGTAACTGCGGCCGTGTCCATGCTTGAGCACGTTGACAGCTAGAAACAAATCGTCAAAGCGCTCTTTCATATCTAGCTCTCCTTCGTCATCCAAAATTTTCTTGGCCTCACCAAATCCATTGCTACAGCTCAGACCTTCTTGCAAGCTGGCTTCAAAAATGGAGAACATCCCGACCGCTAAGATCGCTTTTTGAAGCTGTATCATCTGAAGAGTTTTTACTAGGGAAGTGGCGCCGCTCGTTTGCAGCGCCTCAATTGTTCTCTCGTTTGCCTCCCTTAAGGTTTCAAGGGTAAAGGTTGCGCATCTATCTACGAGTTCGGTAAAGCTGTGCATAGTGACTCCAAAGGGTAAGTGGTCTTATCGGGCCTCGTGCATGGAAACCGGCTAACAGATATTAGACCTAAAAATAATATTATGATGTAATAAATCTACCTATTATACAATGTCTTAGTTTCGGATAACCTCTTAACATTTAAAGGGTTTCTAGGGTGAAAACCACGGATATCCATAATTCCTCCATAGAGTCCGGCGGATATCTCAAGAAAGCAAAGATCAACGATTTAGTGCAGGCTTCCGGGGGGACCAGCCTCGGCTTCCCTTGGATGATAGAACGTTATCAAAAAAGGATAGAGGCGTCAAGATATTAAGAAACCAGTAATGTCATCCTATTTATATGAAAAATAGCCCGATTATCCTCCCCCTTGATGGGGGAGGATCGAGGTGGGGGTGGATAGCGTATGTTTCCCCTCACCCCCGCCCTCTCCCACCAGGGGAGAGGG
>DBZJ01000213.1:729-996 GCA_002311635.1 Syntrophaceae bacterium UBA1163 | reverse complement strand
GATAGAGTTATTTTGGAAACAAGGACTTTAATTTTTCTTGACTTTTGCAAAGAAATTTAATAAAAGGTAACTCATGATTTTTGGACTCGAAGAAATCGAACGGATGGTGTGGACAGAGGAAAAGCTCTTCCTCATGAAGCAGGTGGGGATTCTCCTGATCAAGAACAATGCGATCAAGTTCGGCGACTACATCTTGGCCTCCGGAAAGAAGAGCCCATACTATATTGACCTGAGGCAAACTATTTCCAGCCCGACCACCATGGATTG
>DBZJ01000213.1:0-674 GCA_002311635.1 Syntrophaceae bacterium UBA1163 | reverse complement strand
CCATGGATTGGATCGCCAATTCTTTGACCCGAATCGTCCTCAATGAAATCGGGACGGGCAAGATTGACAAGATTTTGGGAGTCCCGACAGCAGGGGTTCCTTTTGCAACGGTGGTGAGCCAGAAATTAGGCATTCCCCTGATCTATTACCGACAGGCCAGAAAAGAACACGGGGTAAGGAAGAAGGTTGAGGGAATTCTGGACCGTAATGATCGGGTCCTCGTGATCGATGATCTCATCACCACGGGTGAAAGCGTCATTGAGACAGCAGAGGTCATCAGAGATCAGGGAGGCGTGGTGAACGAACTGGTAGTACTTTTGGATCGGGAGCAAGGGGGTCAGCAGAGGCTCCGGTCATCACGGATCGAACCCCATGTTTTGTTTAAAATTTCAGATGCCATGGCGTGGCTTCACAAAGTTGGCTTGATTGACGACAAGATCTACGAGATTTTAATAAAATACATCGAGGAAGAAAGTCAGACTGCTGCAATCAGTTGATCCTGACCTATTGGGCATAATACCCAATCGTCCATCCGTTTCGATACAACCTGCAGATTTCCAATCTAAGTTGTGACAACTTGCCCCCTCCCAGTTTCGGTAAGGTTGTTTACTGATAACTGTAATATTGATGCCCTATACTCTAAGTATTCTCGTCATTCCTGCGCAAGCAGGAAT
>DBZJ01000119.1:1755-22813 GCA_002311635.1 Syntrophaceae bacterium UBA1163 | reverse complement strand
GCCGGGTGATAAGAAAAGAGTATCCGGAGCTTGAAGAGTTTTTGTGGGGAGATAGTTTTTGGCCGGATGGGTATTTTGCCGAGACAGTAGGCAACGTTGATGAAGAGGTCGTGCGGCGATACATAAGAGAACAACGTCGGTAATTGTGCCAGATCATGTCAGCAGACCTGAAACCCTGGGCTTTAGCCCAGGGAGTGGTTCATTTCGCGCCTACTAAAGAGAATCAGACCCCGGAGGCAGAAATTGTTCATGAAAAGGAGGGAAAATTAATGAAAATCAGCAAAAGAATGATGTGGGTGATCCTGTTTTTTGTTTTAGCAGCTTCGATAGCCAGCGCCCAAGGTATCCCTCAAGCAAAAAGCCCTGAACAGGTGGGGTTATCGAAGGATCGGCTGCAAAGAATTTCAGCATGGATCCAAGGAGATGTTGATAAAGGAATCGTTCCAGGAGCAGTCGTCATGGTCTTGCGAAAAGGTAAGATAGCCTATTTTGAGGCATTTGGTTATCGGGATAAGGAAAAGAAAATTCCTATGACTCGTGACTCCATTTTCCGTGTCGCCTCAATGACAAAGCCATTTACTTCCCTCGCAATCATGATGTTGGCAGAAGAAGGCAAAATACAACTGAATGTTCCTGTCTCCCAATATCTCCCAGAGTTCAAAAATCTGAAGGTAGGAGTGGAGAAGAAAGATCCAGCAACTGGTAAGACCGAGCTTATTCTCGAAGCTCCCACTCGTGAGATGACGGTCCAGGACTTACTCCGCCATACTTCTGGGTTCACTTATGGCTTCTTGGGCAAATCTATGGTTAAGGATCTCTATAACCAGGTCAACTTCTTTACTTTGACAAATGCCGAAATGGTTACAAAGCTCTCCACATTACCTCTCCAAAACCAGCCTGGGACAACATGGGAATACGGAATGTCCTATGATGTGCTAGCTCGCATTGTCGAGGTTATTTCAAGTGTTGAGTTTGATACCTTTATTGCGGAGAGGATCGCAAAACCGCTTAAACTTTCGGACACAGGGTTTTGGGTAGAAGGAGCTGAGCGGCAAGCGCGAATTGCTGAACCCCAAATTAATCCAGCAACTGGCAAAAGACCACTTGTCTGGCCTGTCACAAATAGGCCAAAATGGTTGTCTGGTGGTGGTGGCTTGGTATCAACTGCCCACGATTACGCCCGCTTCTGCCTTATGTTGCTAAATGGCGGGGTCCTGGATAGAGTACGTTTGGTTTCGCACAATACCGTTGAGCATATGACTTCCAATGATATTCCCCCAGGGTATAAGTCTTTTTTACCGGTACAAGTGCAAATTGCATGGCCAAGTCCAAGCTTGGAGACTGGTCAAGGATATGGTTTAGGTTTTGGCATTAATTGCAAGCCAGGACTGAGTCCATTGCCGGGTTCCAAAGGGGACTATTATTGGTTTGGCATTTTGGGCACGTCTTTCTGGGTAGACCCCAAAGAACAGTTGATTGCAATTATGATGAACCAAACAAATTATAACAGTCTGATGCTTCCTTACACATATCGTATGCGAGAATATGTGTATGGGGCCATTTCGGATTAGGAGAGCTCTTTTGGTAACCTAAGAGGCCTAACTGTAATTTAATTTTGCTTGGGTCTTAAGTTATATAAAGGCAGGGTCATTACCTCCCTGCCTTTTTTGTGCACATTTCTGGCGGTAATCATTATTCTCACAATGTACAGTCGGGCGAAGACTTGTAGGTGAAAGCCGCAAAATTCAAAGACCCCCGATTGTCCAATTCGACTCATTGTGTAATGCCGGGTTTAGAGACAATCCTCCTTCCAATTCTCATTGACACTCTGTTCCTGATTTAGTAAACTCGAATTGAAATTGAGGCCGACAACGGACAAGGCTGTGGCCCGTAGAACCGAGATGGGGAGCGCTTGGTTGACCACGGCCTCAAATTGTTGGAGCCGTCCTGATAGACCGATTTGCAGGAGGTAAGAGATGCCAGAACACCTGCCGGAGAACGAGGATCATTTGAACCAATTGGCGAAGAGCTACCTACTGGAATTGAAGGAGGAGCCGGACCCGAGCGTCCTGTATTGCCTACAACTGGCCGAGTGGGGCCTATCCCGGCTGAGGAACACGTTAGAGAACCTTATGGGAGAGGACCAGAAGGAGGCGTACCGGTTCCTGAAGTTGGCAGAGGGCGGGAAGGAGTACGACCCGTTACCGGACCTGGAGGACGTGGAAAGCCCGGAGGATCTCGCCCGGAAGTTGCTGGACCTTTTGGACTCGAAAGCGAAACTTGAACCGTAGCTTGGAAGAAGCCAAGAAGGGAGAAAACAGCGGTAGGAGGGGATGGGTGGGGGCATCCAAAGTTAAGTCCGTTCTCTTTGAAGAACTTCTTATGTCCCAGGTAGTCTCGCAGGAGGCCGTTATCCGGTTGCTTGTGGAGAAAGGAATATTCAGCACTGATTGAGAGGGATTGCCTTCATAGAGATGCCCACGCAATGGGAAGGCCGGAGAGCTGCTTCCATGTTGAACCGGACAGATTTCATGGGGAAGAATCTGCTGGTGAAGGAGGCAACGGAAAAACGGGGGTTCCGAGGAGAATAATAAGAAGAATTGGGGTACGAGGACATTCAAGGAAGGTCTAATTTAAAATAGCTTAAATTATAACCTTTTTATAACCCGCCTTTTTCTGTTGTATTAAGTGTTGGAATTTGTTACAAGTTTCTTGATATGGACAAAGGTTCTAATCCTTGCCCCCCAGCCATGAGTTTCTATTCGTTTCAATAGGCTGTCTATTAACTTGTACCATTAACTTTGTATTAATTATTTCCCCCTCGATGATGTCTTCCAGCGCCTCGGCACTATACTCACCATACCTCTCGGTTGTCCGAGGATCGCTATGACCGAGGGCCGTCTTTACCCTGTGCATCGGAGATCCTTCATCCAACCGTTGGCAGGCAAATAAATGTCTGGTCTTGACGACAAACTCGCCCTCGTAAAAAGACGAAAATAAATTATTTCTGCTTTCTGCTCTAATCTCTGACCCCGGAAGCAATGTAGGTGCTCCTTCAAAATCGTATCCCCCCCTCGGGTCCTTTTTTATAACCGGATTCTGCAAAAAATAGCTGTAAGAATTGACAGGTGAGTTTTTGGATTTTTTCGAACAAAATACGGGGACCTCAAGAGTTGGCTTAGAGTGAAGACTTGCAGGTGAACTAACCAACAGATGACTTGAAAGTGTCTGTCAGATTAAGTATCCTTTTTTCTTCTGTCTTTACCTCATTTGTTGGGTTTTCTATTAACTTTCTATGAACCTTTGAAAGGAGTTCTTGTAACTCCTTGTAAACAGGACACTTATTTGGTTGGCAGGTAAGGTCCGAATCCTTGCCCTCCAGCCAGCACGCTATAGTCGATTAGAATAAGTGATGGGATGCCCCCTTCTTAGGGTCTCTCTCATCTTTAATAAGTCTTCGCTATGCATAGCCTTTTGTTCAGGTTTCTGCGGCATGAAAAGGTGCAACTTTTTTTGCGCTGTCAACTTTCTTCAAAAAAAGCTAATTTGTTGATCTGAAAGATTTATCTGAAGGCTGATGGTGATTAGGTGTCAACTTTGGTTGCGTCCTTCTGACAACAGCTTCCCCAACTGAATCAGTCATGGAAACATTGTAATCATAAGAGGTTACCAAGCGCAATCTTCTGGTCATTCAATTGGGTATATTTTTTGCTGATGACAATCTTTAAAGTCATGGAAAGGATTTAAATTCAAAACGTAGATTTCCGACAAGGAAATTGAAAGTTCTTCTTAGGAGTTTCTGATGAAGTGCGATCGCTGCGGGAGCCCGATGGTCGAGGAAAAATTTTACGGTCCTCACTAACATTTTCTGGGATGGAGGTGCATCTGCTGCGGAGAAATTATTGACTATTTAATCCTGGAGAATAGGCGAACGCTAACCCGGATAGAGAAGGAAAACCAAGACGAAGAAGAACTGAACACCTAACTTTTCAGGCAATTGAGTTTGAGGGGTTAAAAAGGGGAGTCGTTAGAACGGACATGGATGAAACTTTTAATCCAGATAAATATGGTATGTCGGTTTGCCCTGAATGCAATGGCGACGGCAAATTCCCCAACGACTCTGGGGATGCTGAGGTTTGTCCAGGATGTGGAGGGTTTGGATTTATCAAAAAAGAAGAGAATCCCGAAAAAACAAATGGATAGAGAAGGTCTCTGTTCATAGATACTAAAAAATGAGTCGGAAGTGGTCTATTCAAATTCAATCTACTAAATGTTCTGGGATTCATGAATTTCCTTAATGACTCAGGCGTGCCTATTTTTTAGGCAAAATGGTCGAAACCGTTACCTTCAAGCTGAACACAACTCAATTCCACAGTTATTCAACATTTGATTGTGGATTTGGTGAAAAAATAATTCGTAACGGCATTTTAGAAGAGGGGTTCGATGAGAGAAGAAGAAAAGAAAAATAGACCTCATTATGGAACCGTGAACTTTGAAAAGAGGAAGCATCCCCGTTTTGATGTGGTTCTACCAATAGAGTATGTTCGAAGTGGTTCGGTTGCCAGCCCTAGCGAAGCCATCAATGCCAGTGAAGGGGGGTTGCTAGTCTATCTGCGGGAAGAAATGGAGGTTGGGCAGTATCTGTCGCTTAAATTATTTTTTTCTTCGGGGTCTGAATTAACGACCATTGAAACGCTCGTCCGGGTAGTTTGGACGGATATTCATCTGGAGGAGGATAGGGAAGATTACCGGGCTGGAGTGGAGTTTGCCGATATCTCCCCGGAGGATTTGGAGAAACTAAAAAATTTTTTGAGGAGCCTTTCCGGAGAGGTTAATCAAGACACGGGATAGGATGGCAACAATAGGGAAGTTTGAGGAGGAACTACCGTCTTGATCAAAAAGCAATGTGGCGGGAGGGGGATCTATCATATCTTGTTTCATACGGTTTTTCCTCTCTTTTTCTTGTAGAATAAGTTTAGATTCTCAAGGTCCGTTAGAATTTGGCTTTTTCCGTCTTGCGACTCAAGCACAGCCATCCTTTTTACAATTTTCTTAACCTTCTACTCGATTCCGTTTAAAATGCTTCTCACCGTGTCTCCCACCTTTGTTTCCATGGCGGTTCCTCCATTTTTCCCCTCCCCGCCACGTTGTTAGAGTAGCACATGTCTATTTTCTTGTAAAGAAATTTTTTACGTCATTTCAATCGATTTTCCTCCATTTCCCGCCTTTTTACCATATTTTCATGAAAAGGACACACGGGTTTGTATTGAGCTGTTGGCTTCCGAAAAGGACCCACGCCGAATCTCCGCGCGGGAGACCAAGGGTTGACAATTCACAAACGCGTAACCATCTTTAAATGAAGAGTTTTTCTGGCTGCAGAACTGCAGCAGTCACACGACACATGACGGGTGATTCGTGATCAAGGAAAACAGAGTTGACTGGAGGTGTTGACGACGAAGATTTTGTTCTTATTGCTGGCGGTAATGCTCGTCGCCGGCAGCGGATGTCAAAAGTCCGGCAGCGCTTCGCAAAGGACAAAAAATGATTTGGCCAAGGAGGACGTGACGACAAGACAGGCTACGTTCGTAGGCGGATGTTTTTGGTGTACGCAGGCAGATTTCGAGAAATTGCCCGGTGTTATCAAAGTCGTATCGGGCTATACCGGGGGAAACAAGGAGAATCCAACCTATGAAGAGGTGTCGTCAGGCACGACCGGGCATGTCGAGGCCATCCAGGTATATTATGATCCCTCTGAATTAACGTATGAAGAATTACTCAATTTCTTCTGGAGGCACGTTGACCCGACCGATTCGGGCGGGCAGTTTGTAGATCGAGGCACGCAATACCGGAGCGTCATATACTATCACGACGAAGAGCAAAAACAGTTGGCAGAGAAATCAAAGGAGGCCCTGGATAAATCCGGAAGGTTCGATAAACCCGTCGTGACGGAAATCATAAAATTTACTAAATTTTATGAAGCAGAGGCGTACCACCAGGATTACTACAAAAAGCATCCTCTGAAATACAAATATTACAGATACGCGTCCGGTCGCGATCAGTTTCTGGCCAAGGTATGGGGGAAAGACGTAGAAGGCACAAAACCAAATGGTGATAGAGCCTACAAAAAGCCCGACGATGCAACCCTGAGAAAAGAGCTGACCTCATTGCAGTATAAGGTGACTCAAGCGAAGGGGACAGAGCCGGCGTTTAAGAACGAATACTGGGATAACAAGAGGGAAGGAATTTATGTTGATATCGTTTCCGGAGAGCCTCTCTTCAGTTCCCTCGATAAGTTTGATTCCGGAACCGGATGGCCAAGCTTCACGAGGCCCCTTGAACCGGATAATATTGTCGAAAAAGAAGACAGAAGCTTTTTTATGAAGCGTATCGAGGTAAGGAGCAAACCCGGGGATTCGCATCTCGGCCATGTGTTTAATGATGGACCTCCGCCGACAGGACTTCGGTTTTGTATGAATTCCGCCGCGTTAAGATTCATTCCCAAAGAGGATCTCGAAAGAGAAGGGTACGGGAAGTATTTGAAGCTCTTCGCGGCAAGGCAGGAGCATAAAGGCTGATTGTCTCCCAATCAATCTTTTTCTAAAATAATTCTTGCATCGACAGCGATTGCCTTATCCCGGTAGGCGAATATGGGGTTGAGCTCCAATTCCCGGATCCGGGGATTTTCCTCTATCAGTTTGGACACCTTAAGAATCGTCTCCACCAGAGCAGGGATGTTAGCAGGCTCTTTTCCCCTGTATCCCTGCAGCAGCGGGTATCCTTTTATTTCTTCAATCATTTCTTGAGCATCTCTTCGTTCAACCGGGATAACTCTGAAAGAGACATCTTTGAGCAATTCCACAAAAACGCCCCCCAGGCCAAACATAATGACAGGGCCGAATTGGGGATCTTTGCTGATTCCCACAATGACTTCTGTGCCCGGCCGGGCCATTTTTTGTACGGAGACTCCATGCACGATTGCCCTGGCATACTGTTTCTTGACTTTTTTCAGAATCTCGTCATAGGCTTTCCTTACCTCGGTCATATTGTTTAATGAAAGCTTAACGCCGCCAGAATCGCTCTTGTGGATGACATCCGGGGAGGCAATCTTCAATGCGACAGGGAAACCCATTTTCTGACTTAAGGACACCGCTTCTTTCTGAGTCTTCGCCAATTTGGTTTCCACAACGGGTATGCCCGCCTGCTTGAGAATTCTTTTGGATTCGAATTCGGTGAGGATTGTCCTTCCTTCTTTTTTGGCTTGGTCGAAAATCGAAATTTTTCCCATCTTTTTTTCTCCTTTCTGCTTACTCCCGTTAGAAATGATAGCCCGCTCGGTTTCGAGTGCCGCTATAGCGGACTCGAAGGGAATCATAGCACTAAAGTCTAAAGATCAAATGTCAAAGTTCAAATGTCAAATTCTGAAATGGCCTTTTGCTATTCCGTAGTATAAATCCTTGAACTTGAGAAGACAAGATCCATTGAGGATGTGAGATAATAATGAAATATCGCTTGATTTTTGATATGGTGTGCGTTAATTTGAACAAGGTTCAGTCGATTGAAATGGCTTTGCTTCTGTTAGGAAGAAATACTTGCTGTTGGGTTCTTGCTAATTGAAAATTCTTAATTAATCAATGCAAATTGATTTTTTGATAAGGTCCCATCGTCTAGTGGCCTAGGACACCGGCCTCTCACGTCGGTAACACGGGTTCGAATCCCGTTGGGACCATAAGGTGTTTGAATTTCAATTCTGTTCAATTCGTCCCTTCTTAAAACTTTCTCTTCCCTAATTTTAGAAATAGTTGTATATTACAATCCCAAATAGGCAATGCAGCCATGCCTCGGCCCCTGTGAATAATTTAATCTGAAATTAACTCGATTCTATATAACAAGGCTTTGTTATTAGAGAGTGTAGAAAAGAGAAAGGAGGAGTTACAAATGAGCGGACGAAGCAAGGGGATTCTCATCTCGGCAGTGGTTTTCTTATTTGCCTTGTCGTGCTGGGGAGTTGCTTTTGGGCAGGACATTAAGATTGGGGTCGTGGGCCCGATGAAATTTGTCCAGGGTCAGGATCATTGGAACGGGGCGCTCATGGCCGCCGACGAGATCAACGCGAAGGGGGGACTATTTGTCGGCAATAAGAGGCAGCGGATCAAGCTGCTTAGGGTCGATACGAACGAAATGTTGAGCATATCCGATGCAGCGGGCGCTGTAGAGAGGTCTGTTGTAAAGGACAAAGTCGATTTTTTTGTGGGAGGCTTTCGCTCGGAAGCGGTCTTCGCCATGCAGGATGTGGCCATGGCTTACAAGAAGATCTTTATCGGCTGTGGGGCATCGGCTAACGAGCTCTGCACGCGGGTGGCCCAGAACTACGACGTTTACAAGTATTGGTTCCGGATGACCCCTTTTAATTCTACATCCCTTGTCAGAGCAGCTTTCATCCATTTGAATACGGTGGCAGCCATATTGAAACAAACGTTGAACGTGCCGCAGATCAAGGTGGCTGTGGCGGTGGAAAAGACGATGGCAGGGGATGCGATGACAGCGGCGGCTGAGGGCGCCATTCCTAAGATGGGTATGGAGGTGACAGGCGTTTGGAGGCCGTCTTCGGTGGCCACGGATGTCAGCGCGGAGTTGTCCGGCATCCAGCGTTCAGGGGCCCAGATCATCTTTACGTTCTTTTCATCGCCAGTGGGGATTGCGTTTGCCAGACAGGCGGGCGAGCTCAAGATTCCGGCGGTTCAGGTTGGCATCAATGTGGAGGCTCAGAAGGATGATTTCTGGAAGGCCACGCAGGGGATGGGCAACTACGTTATTACTTCGTGTACCTATGCACGTGGGGTCGAGTTCAATGAACTCACAAAGCCTTTTGTTGAGGGTTATGTGAAAAGATTCGGCCAGACGCCGTCCTACACCGCGGGTACTTACGAGGCCATTCTCTGTGCCCTCGGGCAGACCATTGAACAGGCAGGCACACTCGATCCTGATAAGATTGTGTCCGTCCTGGAGGAGCGTGTGTATTCGACCCCGCCGAGCACAATAAAATATATGAAAGATGCCGAGGGCCGACCTCTGCATGATATCACCTTTGGGCCCGGGTTTGCGACCGGCCTTGCGAGTCAATGGCAGGATGGCAAGTTCGTAGGGGTCTGGCCGAACAAGTGGAAGGCAACGCCAGAGGCACCTGAGGTCACCTACAAGGGTATCGTTCCCATTAAGATACCACTCTGGGTTGTGGAGAAGTGGAAGACAAAATAGGGAGCGGATAGGGTCTCCGTGGCGAAGTTCCCAACTCCGCATCAAGGCAGTGGCCGGTCCTCCAATCGTCAAATAATCTGGAAAGCTATATCTGAAGTTAGGGAAACAAGAGCCTTTGATTCCATTCCGCGGGCAAGCCAAAAATTTCTTGACAAGAATCGAAAAGAGTTTAAAGCTCTTGCAAATTAGGAAGAAGTGGAAGGCCGAGAAGACTGCTATGAAGACAACAAACGGCGGACTTCATGTGAGTCACAAATGAAAAGGGATTCATAAGTGGAATACCTTCCCGTTACTGTTGATAAAAGCCACCTCATTACCATCGGAGAAAGGCTTTATTCCGAGAGCATTGAGCTCATCCGCGAGTTAGTCAACAACGCCTATGATGCGGATGCAACGGAGGTCGAAATCAAAATGACCGACGAATACATCGAAGTCAAGGATAACGGGATAGGAATGGACCGGGAAGGGCTAAGACAATATTTCAATATCGGTTCTCCGGAGAAGATCGTCAAGAATAGATCGGCTATGTTTCATCGAGATCTTATCGGTCAGTTTGGCATCGGAAAGTTTGCAAGCCTCTCTGCCTGCGAATGTTTTGAGGTTTATACTCAAAAGGGTGATTTTGCGGCCAAGGTGACCTTTGACAAAAGGGATTGGGAAAAAGAGGGAGACCGGTGGAACTTACCGCTACAGATCTTGCCTCCCGATAGAGAGAGAAGTGCTGGCACAACGGTCACGCTTCTTCGGTTGACAAGAGCATTTGAACCCGAAGAAGTGGTCCGAAAGATCGTAGAAGGGACACCCTTAAAAGCGCAAAATTTCGTTGTTAGGCTCAATGGATTGAGGATCACGCCAAGGAGCCTCAGTGGCCACCGGATACCCTTTCTTGAGGGCACGGACTTCGGCCCAGTCCACGGAGAGATCATCATCTTACCCTCATCCACCGCCTCTCCGGAACAGCTGGGGATCGAAGTGAAAGTAAAACAGGTCACCATCAGGAGAGAATTCTTTGGATTGGAGCATTGGGGCAAACTGGTTTCCAGAATTCGGGGAGAGGTACATGCCGACTTTCTGCCAGTCACCACAGACCGTTCAGGATTTATTCAGGATGGTTCTCAATACCAAGTTTTCCGAAGGGTAATGGATAAAGTTGTTCAAGAGGTGGATGATATCCTCAAACGGTTAGCAGGCCGCAAGGAGAAACAAAGGGCCAGTAAGGCATTGAAAGAAGCCCTCCAAAGGGTTCATCGATCGCTTGCTCTAAATCCGGATCTTTCTCCTTTCGGTGCTATCCCCTTGGCTGGCGAAGGCGAAGGTATGGGAGGGGCAGGGGTTTTGTCAAGAAAGTCAGATGGAGAAGGAAAAGGAAAACTTCAAACTAACAAGGAGACGAAGACTGAAAGGGAGGTCAGAGAAAGTGAAGCACCAAAGAAAGTAAGAAAGAAATCGCCCAAGGTTAAGCGTCTGACCCCCAATGCGATCGTTCAGAGGATGAAATTTGGAGAGGCGGGGGTCTCTGTCTGTGTCGACGATTTCGGGGACAATGGACCAGAATGTTTTACAGAGGGGACGGTGATTTATATTAATCGACAGCATCCCCTGTATCAACGGGAGGCCAAGAGGCAAGAGACCTATGTCTTAAACGTTACGAGGCTGATTACCCAGGAGGTCTCATTGATGAAAGATACCAAAAACCCAAGGCTCGCCTTTTCGAGACAGAGCAAACTGCTTCGGGATGCCTTCATTGAAAACCCTCCGCATTCATAAGTGCGCTGTTCCTTCGACAATCATAACAAAACACTGGTTCGAATTCAGCCGGGACCGTTGCTGATAAACCAACAGTATCTGCGAGAACCTGGTTCCTTTTGAACGGCCTAAAGGAGGCTTATAAACCGTTGAAAATAGCGGGATAAGACATTTTCAATGACCCTGGGATTCTGAAGCCTGTCGGAGTGCTTTGACGATAGGGCCATCCTCTTTCCAAAGGTGGCAGGTATTTATGAATTTTCTTATGGTTTGTTCACGAAGGCCCATTCTCCTGCTTTCCGTTCCATAGGCCGTCCAGTATCCCTGGACAGCGGACTCTCCCATGGCAATGACGAGGCTCGTCAAGTGCGCACAGCCTTTCGCTCTGCCGATGGCCTTCTTCACTTTCACACTGTAGCCCGGGGCAATCTCCAATCCCTCCAGATTCCGTATCCAGGGGAGCATCTCCGGGCATTCTCTCCTCGGGTGGTGAGGCATTGCGGCCTCTGCGTGTTCGATCACCATCCCAGGCCCTTTGACCTTCAACCGAATCACCATATGATGTACGAGCTCGCACTCCTCCTGGGTTTCCTCCTGCCTCGCCCGATACCGGTGGTCTATAAGACTGCCTTCCACAAGAATGTAATGGTTGCCCAGGTCGGAAGTTTGCATTGAAATTTCCCTGATGTGAACAAGTTTCTTCATGAGTCTCCTCTCAATCCGTCTCATCAAACGTATACAATAATTATTGTTATATTTGACCGAATAATTCAATGCATCATGGGATTACATTTGTTCGAATCCCTTTGGGCCCACCATTGATAGAATATGCCGCGGTCCGAGATTTTTAGGTGTAAATCGGTAGTGGTTTGGTTTCGTAACTGGCTGAAATGTGGGCGTTAAATCCATTTCTATCCCTTCCAATCTTTTTGAGGGCAGCCCCATTGGGGCAGGGAATGGAGGATGTTGAATAAAAGGCCGAGATCGTACGTCTAATAAATTGTAATAGGTTAACAAAAAGGGTATGATTCAAGGTAAAAGGAGAGCAAGGTTTATGTTTCATCAAAACGGAAGGAGGAAAAGATGAAGAAGGCGCTTGTTCTTTTGTTGGCATTGGCCTGTTTTATTTTCACTTCCTCTGCGTCGGCTACGATCTACAGATGGGTGGACGAAAAAGGAGTGACGAACTTTTCAGACGATTATGACAAAATCCCTGCTGCTTACCGGGATAAGGTCGAAGAAGTGAAAGTAGCTAAAACAGGACCTTCGATCCCTTCAGAAACCCCTCCGGGAAAGATGGTGGTGGCTGCCCGGCAGGAGGAAGCGGCAAAGCAGTCGCCTCCAATTGGTCAGACCCTGGTTCGTGAGGGAGACTTTGCGGTCCAGCTTGCTGAGGTTCTCAAGATAGGGCCAGCGAAAGGTGAGGCGGAGGCTGAGAGTACGCTGGCCGCCGCAGGCATCATGCCCAAAAACGGATGGATTGCGGATTATCCCGTGACGCCTGATATTATCGGAGAATTGCAAAATGCGGTCGGCTCGGCGGTGGACTCCGGCAAATTGAAGATGAACAGGGACGAGGCGGCCAAGGCGGTCCAGAATTTGGCTGCGCAACAAGGCCTGCCGGTTCAAGTCGATGACAGGCAGAACCCTGTTGAACAGCAACCGCCAGATTACGGGGATTCTGAGGTCGTCAATAACTATTACTACGACGAAGGTCCCCCGGTCGTGTCTTACTATCCCCCGCCCTGGGACTATTACTACCTTTATGCATGGGTCCCATGCCCATTCTGGTATACGGGGTTCTGGTTCCCTGGTTTTTTCGTCCTGAACGATTTTCACATCCATCATGGCCATGGTCACTTCATCAGCAATCACTTCGTCGACCCAAAGACCCACGCCTCTTCTCGGATCGATCCAAGAACGAGAGCCACCGGGGGAGTAGGGCGGTCGTTTGCAGGAACTGGTTCGAGAGGGTTTTCATCTCCGGAGGCCAGAAAAGGCGCGAGCTCAATCTTCAACCGGAGTGCGAGCGGCAGGACGTCCGGCCAGTCTATCAATACGGGGAGACAGTATCGAAGCTTCCAGCGCTCACCGGGCTCAAGCAGGTCTTTTAGCGGCAGAAGCTACAATGCGCCATCAGGCAGGTCTTTCAGTGCGAGGGGCGGACGAAGTTCTTACAGCGGCTCTCGCAGTGCTGGTCCCTCTGGAAGCTTCCGCAGCGGCGGTAGCAGTGGCGGCTTCGGAGGTTCTCACGGAGGTTCCTTCGGAGGAGGCCACAGTGGTGGCGGAAGCTTTGGTGGGGGCCACCGGTAAGCTAAAGCACGAACAGCAGAAGAAGGACCCATGTGGTCCTTCTTCTTTTTGTCCAATTCCCGATTGAATTCTGATTCTCAAACAGAAAGTTGACCGCTGGTAGAAATGGGCATCATGGAAAGGGCGAGAGAGATGTCTCGCCCTATTGCAATTTTTATCCGGCGGGGAATGACTTTGGCCTTTCCCGTCCCCTGAGGAGATATAAGGGGCCTTTGGAGGTGGAAACCCGATTCCACATTGGTCAAAGTGATCTCATAAATTCCACCAAATCTCTTTTCTCCTCAGCGCTGAGCCCGCGTTCAAGAATCAAATTGAAAAACTCCACGGTATCTTCCAGCGTAAGAAGCCTTCCGTCATGCAAATAAGGAGGAGAATCTTTAATACCTCGCAATGGAAAGGTCTTGATCGGGCCGTCCGCGCTTGCCATACGACCATTAATCATCCGCGGTTTATAGAAACGCTCTGTCTTTAGGTTATGCATGAGATTGTCGGTGTAGTACGGTGCCGGATGACAGCCTGCACATCTTGCCTTGCCAAAGAAAACCTCCTGTCCCCTCATCTCCGACGGAGTTGCCTTCTTCGGATCAAGCCTTCCGTCGATCCCAAGCTTGGGAGCCGGAGGGAAGTCCAGCAATTCCTGGAACTCCGCCATGAAATGGACCTGGCTCCCTCGTTCAAGGATGTTCACGCCCTTCTTCGTGGCAATCACCGGATCACCGTCAAAATAGGCAGCCCTTTGTTCAAATTCGGTAAAATCTTCTACAGACTTCAGTGCCCGCTGGGACCCAAACAGCCGCTGAATGTTTACACCACGAAGACTCGGAGTGTCAAGACGATGTCGAAACTCCTGGGGCCGGATATCCCCAACGAGGTGCGTCGAAGCATTGGTATGTCCGTTTGCATGGCAGTCAAAACAGGCGACCCCAAGGCTTGGACGCTCAGATCGCCGGTCCTCGGTTTGGTTGAACTGCTGTTGTGGAAACGGGGTAAGCAATAGCCTCAGGCCTTCAATCTGTTTGGGGTTCAGAATTCCATTGAACAGTTCGTAGTAATTATCGATCGTGACCAGCTTGCCCTGCGAGACATCTCCGAGGTCTGGACGTGTCGTCAGGTAAATGGGTGCCGGAAATTCAGGAAGAAAATGATCTGGCAAGTCAAAATCCAGGTCAAAGCGGGTGAGATCCCGACTTTCTTGCCTCTTGATTTCCTCAATATGGAACTTAGGGAAGACCATGCCTCCTTCAGCGTGATGAGGGTGCGGGAGAGGAAGGAAACCTGCCGGGAATAAGTTCTTCTCGCGAATTTCCTCTGGACTCATTCCAGCCAATGTTTCCCGGGTCATCCCCACGGGAAGTTTGATACGAACACCTTCCTGGACTGGCTTTCCACGAGACATTGTCACACCCACAGCCGGACGATTGCTCAAATCATAGCGTTCAGCAAGCAAATCCATCTGACGCTTCATCACCTCCGGCTTTGCCGCTTTCATGCGGGCCATGATCGATTCAAAACTCTCTTTGATTACCACGGGGGAATAACTCGACTCTCCTCTTAGTGGAGATTGGGCGAAAGTGGAGATGGATACAATAACCAATAACAGAGCACCGGTTGCCAATCCGAAGTATTTTATCGCCTTTGACATTTCTCCTTACCTCCTTTTCACGGAATGTTTCAGAACCTGAGACTAATTCTCCTCCCTCTCAAGATCCTATTGCCTGCCAACGGACCCTCTTTCACTCTTTTCTTTACGTAGGGATAGGGGCTGCTGTTTCTATCTCCTGGGACTGTGGTGTCTCGACCGTCTTTGCATATCCAACCAAACAACTCGGGTTTCACAATGCAACACTATCCCGAAACGACACGTCTACGTACAAATAAATTATCAGTTGCAGAGTTGCCAAATGAATAGGGCAAACACTGTATTTTTGTTGGAGGGGGACGGTATTTTTAGACCGAAGGGAATGCGGTGATTTCGTGGAACGTCGGAAGGGGATCTATGGTAGATCAAAACGATTGATCCTTATCTTGACATAGGAAAGAGATTTTGCGTATATTACGACCTGTTCAGAAAGGTTTTTTAAACTTGCCCAAAACTTTAACCGACGGTAGCACACTCTGGAAGGAGAAAGAATGCCCAAGATCCTTATCGCAGACGACGATCCGGTTCTTCGGAAGTATTTAAGTGCTGTCTTGGAAAAACAGGACTACCAGTATGCCACTGCGGCGAATGGAATAGAGGCTATCGAAAAGGTAAAAACCGACAGACCGGATCTGATATTGCTCGATGTCATGATGCCTGAAATGGATGGCCTGGAGGTTTGCAAGAAGGTGAAGGATGACCCGTCCACGCGCCACATCCCCGTCGTCCTCATCACCGGGTCGACGGACAGGGAACTGAGAATTAAAGGACTTTCGGCAGGCGCAAACGATTTTCTTACAAAACCGATCGACAGACCGGAGCTGATCGCAAGAATTAGAAACCTGCTCAGAATAAAGGAATTCGAGGATTTCCTGAGCAACCATAACGAGATGCTCAAGAGAGAAGTGGAGGAAAAAATAAGGCAGATACGGGAGGGATATATCGATACCATCATCAGGCTGACAACGGTGGCAGAATATAAGGATGAAGAAACAGCGACTCATATCCGCAGAGTTGGCCATTACTGTCAACAGATGGCAAAATACCTCGGATGGTCGGAAGAAGACCAGGAGACCATTCTATATGCCAGCCCCATGCATGATATAGGCAAGGTGGGGATTCCCCTCGAGATCCTGCTGAAGAGTACGAAGCTCACTCCACAAGAATTTGCTCTGGTAAAAACGCATACCCTCATCGGAGCCGATATCCTCCATGATTCGAAATCGAAGTATCTTCAGATGGCTGAGATAATTGCGCTGAGTCACCATGAAAGGTGGGACGGCACCGGATATCCGCGCGGCCTTAGGGGGGAAGAAATCCCTTTGGCAGGAAGAATCATGAATATCGTTGACCAGTATGATGCCCTTCGAGGCAGAAGGCCATACAAATCCTCTTTGGAGCACGACGTGGCAGTGAAGATCATTGTGGAGGGCGATGGAAGGACGTCTCCCGAACACTTCGACCCCGATCTGAGAAAGGCTTTCGTTGAGCTTCTCCCGGTTTTTAAAGATATCTTTGAAAGACTTGAAGGGTGATGGTCGGGGTCTATTTAGAGGCCAATAGCCGGTCCAACTTGGACCTGACCTGCATGCCCACCATCTTACCGATGCCAAGCTTGCCGTGGGTTTTTCCCAGCTTGATATGGGTCTCGATGATGTCCCTGGGCACATAGGGCTGTTTTGCCTTCGGCTTGCGCAGTAGAGAGAGGGAGTCCGTGGGACAGGTATTGACACACAGCCCGCAGCCGATGCACCGGTTCAGATCCAGGACCGCTTTTTTGTCGGCCAGCGAGATGGCTTCCATCTGGCAGCGCTTGATGCAAACGCCGCAACCTTTGCATGTGCCAGGATTGAGGCTCGCCACAAAAGGGGTGGATACCAGACTGGCCGGCTTCGGGTCGCGCTTAAGACCGCGAAGCACGCCGCAGCAGCAGCCGCAGCAGGTGCAGATGAAAAGAACCTTCTTTGCATTGGCTGGTTGCAGCACCAGCCCGGCCTCCTCGGCGCGGCGGAGTATCGCTAAGGCTTCTTCCTGGCTGATGGCTCGGCCCCGGTCCGTGCGCACGACGGTTTTTGCGGCTGTGCCGAAGCTCAGGCAACTCTCCTCGGGCTTGTCACAACCCTTTCCCATGATGCGCATCTCCTGTCTGCAGATGCAATTGGATACGGCAAAAGTCTTGTGAGCGCGCACCAGCTCCTCGGCCCGCTCGTAAAGCATTACCTCCGCCTGGGTACTGATGCTCTTTCCAACAGGGATCGTGCGCAATTGGCCCGCCACCTGGCTAATGCCGATGTTGTTATAGGAGGGTAGGTACTCCTCGAAGTCTTGGACGAGTTCACGATCCAGCCTGTCCACTTGCGACTCCCAGAAGCCCACGAGGAACTGTAGGGCCATGTATAAAGGTGGTTTATTCTTTGGATAGACGCCAACAATAAGGCCCTTCTTGAACATCTCTTCCAATCGCTGTGCGGCCTCCTCGACAGGAATCTTGGCGCGGCGGGCAATCACCCGGGGTTCCTCCGGGATCAGTGTCAGATGCACGGCCAGTTTGGCAAACTCGGAGGTAAAGAGCCGGCGTAGAATGCGAATTTCTACACCGCTCTCAGTGCGTGGGAATCCCCCCGGTAAACCATCCAGATGCTGAGCCAGTCCCTCGTAAATATCCGTTGCCATCATATCCTCCTGACACTTAATATCCCCAGTAAGGTCCGGTTCCCAATGTGGAAGATGTATTCTCGATGCCGACATAGACATCTCGTCCCAGATGAAATGGAATACCCCAGTCGATCCCATCTGGGAAACCCCCTCCGATGTCCGGGAAGACGTTGTTAGATAAGTTATCGTTTATGAGCGAATAGAAATTGCCAATCTCAAACTGAACCATACCGCTCGGCGAGCCGGAGGCTCCCTGATTAGTGGCAGATAAGTCTACCGTAGAGGAGGGGCAGAACCAGCCTGAATAGTCAGGGCCATAGATAGAGCCGCAATCAGGGAGACTGGACAAAGCAGGGAAAAAGAGACCATTCGACCCGGTATCAAGAAAACTCTGCAAAGTTTGTCCGTTGAAAATCGTCTGAAACTCGGCATTCTCATCCGTAGGATAAGAGATCACGCTGGCCGGAGGGATGTTATTGGAACGAGTGCCGATCCCGAGCAGGAGCTGTCCATCGACCGATGTCGATCCATCCGCAGGGACAGCTGGGATCTCAACAATGACTCCATTGTTATCAATAGAAAGGGACGCCACTGGATTTGAGACCTGACTAGAAAGGGGAACAGCAGTTCCCCTGCAGATTCCACCCGAGCAGGCGTAATAGAGCCTATTTTGGGGATTGCTCGTACATTGCGGACCGCAATCCGGGGCAAAAGGACCCACACCGAGGATTCCATTGAAACCGGCTTCTGCAGGACTTGTGTCGGCATTGCTACAGGGTTGAGGACGGATGCCAAATGCGGCATTGATGACGTGTATGGGAACCTTAACGACTGGTTCGTTTCCCAAGATGATATCCCCTATTTCTACGAGCCCCCAATCGGATGATCCGTCTCCGAACTGGACACATTCGGCAAGGGCAGCAGAACCGATCATTTCCTGCTGAAGAGAGACCTTGAGCGCCTGTTTGAAGATTCTCAGACCGTAGCTTCCGGTATCGAGCAGGATGTCATCAATGGTTTGGCAATTTGTAGTGTTGGGGGTACAGACGGCCACTCTGACACAGGGTTTGTTGAGATATGAGTTAGCCGAGCAAAGTGAACCGTTGACTGTGATTTGCAGCACATTAGGAAGAGGAAGGGTAACTTGTGTCGATGAAGCTTTGCAATTGTTCTCCTCGTTGCTCTCGGCTATTTTATTCGTATCGTCAGCGCAGGCAAGGAAGTAATATGTACCCTCCGGAATACCGAAAGGGATTTCTACTGTCACTGTTCCTGTGGAAGTGTTCCCAGAGGTAAGCGAAGGTATTGATCTTTTTCCGATAAGAAGTATTGCACCGCTATCCTTATCACCGGTTGAGGAAAGATAATACCGGGTAATAGAAGTAGGAGCACTTTTATTTCCGTGATTCTGCACCGTATCGGTCACTGGGAAGCTGTCTCCTGTGGATACCGACCCCGGAGGATCGGAAACCAATGTTTCGACAAGGTCAGGGGCAGTTAGCAGGGCCGTCTTCGCCGAGGAAATACAGTTGGTGTCGTTCGCACACGCAAGGAGGTAGTAATTTCCGATCGGAGTTTGGAGAGGAACGGTTACCATTGCCATCCCCCTCGAGCTTTGCCCTGGCTTGAGGATTCCTATGGACCTCTTTCCTGAAAGAAGGATGCCTGTATCCTTAGTGCCTGTTGTAGAAAAATAGTATTGTGTGACAGAGGGGCTGGAGTTGGTGTTCCCTTGGTTTTGCACCGTATCGGTTACCCAGAAGTGTCCTTTCTCAGTTGTTGTGGCAGGTGGATTGGTCACAGAGGTCTCGACAAGGTTGGCCTGTGCATTTGCCTGGCTGACCCCAAGGGTCAACAGGACGATCGCGACGGTGATCGTGATCAGCCCCCCTTGAAGGAATGTTTTAGAAGGTATTCTATTTGATTTCATCAACGTTCACCCCCGCTGGGATAAGGTCGGGCGCATAGGCCCGGCCCTGCAGATTCCTCATGTGTCCCCATTTCTGAACGATCACATGAGGTGCCTTCACCTCGAGATGTCTTTCGCCGTATTTCCGCGGCGTCTGTTTCAGGGCCTCGTGATATTCACTGGCATAAGTGCCCAGAAGCGCCGTAAGATCAGGATTGACCAATCCGTTCCAGGCGATGCCAAACACGATTCCCGATGGCGAGGCGTACTCTCGCACAGTGGTCCCGTCATACTCGAGCTGATAAATGGTGTAATTGGCGCGGGCAGTCGACATGGGTTTGGATGTGACTTTTACCGCCGAGAGCATCTTGCCATCTGATTCGATGGATTCGACGGATTCACCCAGGGCGGCCCATGCCCCTCGGACGCCTAAAGATGCGAGCATGAATAGCTCAAAGAAAAAAATCAGAACGAGTATTTTTTTCTTCATGGTATTGTCCTTCCCGTGTTGTTTTAGAGATCTTACGAGTTTTTTTATCATTTCAAGAAACTTTTAAACAATGGGGTATTACCCCACTTCTTACCATTTAAGCCACGTATATATTAAACAAGGTATATGCCATTGACTAAAAGATTCGGGTTGAGGGAGTTAAAAACATTATCTTGGAAGCCTGGAGATGATTTGGCATTTATGTGCAATTTTCGTCATCACAACTCACAAAATGACTTGACCTTATCCTCAAATTAGGACGCTACCATCTTTTTAAAAACGCGGTGTTACAGAATCTCCAAAGATTTTTCACTTAGAAATAAGAGGAAGATAGGTGCTTACCACATTACTGGGCTCGACTTTCCCATCTCGAAGATAGAGAACATATCCCTCCAGAAGGCGTGAACCAGGATTTTTCGTGCGAATCTGTACCTGGATCGTTCCGGGTGACCCGTAGTCCACGTACGTTACTTTGGAACAGTGGGGTCCATCTCCCGAGAGAGTAAAACAGGCTGCCCTCACCTCCGGCTTGCCATCCGCCTCGAAGCTGAAATCTACTGTAAACGGTAAATGGAGCTTGATCGTGTCCTTTTCCGGAACAACGACACTTAATAACCTCAGCTCACCGGGGACAAGAGGTTTATTCGGCACTGTGGCGCAGGAGGAAATTCCTGAGAGGCCGGCTGCCATCGCTAAAACAGCTATGGATATCGACTTCCTCATCACCCCCATGTCCTCAGGATCCTCCCTCCATTAGCCGCTTCTCCTTTTCCTTTTGTTTTTCGTAGGCTCTTCTCTCCTCAGTGATCATCTTGGAGTTGATATAAAGAGTTCCCGCATGTCGATCCTTGGAATAGGACAATGATATGTCTGCATTCTTGCCCCACCAGGCATAAAATCGCTCCGCATGGCCTATCGAAGAGGGTTCCCTGCCTCCCCCTTTATCCATCTTTTTCATCAGGTCCTCAGACTCAAGGGCCTTTCCATATCGTTCAAATAATTCTTTCTTGAGAGCCTCGAAATTTTCGTCGCCCTTAAAGTCAATCCACAC
>DBZJ01000119.1:0-1706 GCA_002311635.1 Syntrophaceae bacterium UBA1163 | reverse complement strand
GCCCTTAAAGTCAATCCACACACTCTCAAAGTTCCCCATCCAAAATGAATAGAATATCTTTTCCAATTTTGCCTTGCCTATGGCTAAGGAATCCCCCTTTCTTGCATACCAGGCTAAGTCAGCATTGGATGATTTGCCTTGCGCCACTTTCTCCATGTCTTTCAACGTGGAGATCTCGGCTCCCCACTTGATACCCCCGAAGCCGTCCGCCTCTGAGCGGGGCTTATTGTACCGGCTGGAGCCGGCACAACCTATCAGAAAGATGCTGAATCCGATAGTGAAAACCTTGACCTTCCTCATCCGAACCGCTTTAGGCATAAACATTCTCGTCTCCTTGCTCAGTCAAGTCTCTTTACGTACCTGTTCATTTTCATCCTTACCTCCAACGATGGTGAAAAGGAAAGTGATAATAGTAGAAATATGGGTATGGATAGGGATAGTAATAAGGGTAGTAAGGGTAATAGTAGGGGTACGGGTAATAATATGGCTCAGGAGGGGGTATCTCTTCCGGGGATGGCTCAACTCCCTCATGCTGGCCTTCGATATTCGCAATGAGACCTTGGAGTGTCTTGATTGCCTCGTCCTTTTTCATCGCTATTTTGCCGGAATCCGCTGCTGCGCCGATTGCGTTTTGCAACTCACCTATAACCTGTGGCGTCACCGGATAATCGGCAATCCATCCGTTACGGGGTGTGATACCTACGGAGGCCAATTTGCTCTCGGCTTCCGCCTCGCTTTTAACCTCCCCCACCTTCAATGCCTCAGCCAGCTTTATCGCCAAAGAACCTTCGCGGACCAAATTCTGTTTCGTCGGAGAGGGTCCCGTTTTGTTCGACTCTGACGGGTAATAGTACCCGTACCCTCCCCTTCGCAGAGGGCGGCATTGGGTGGCCACGACTCTATCTTGAGAAAAAGTGACCCAGCAATCAGAATTGGAGTTTAGAAAATGATATTCCCATGTCTCGACCGTCTTCCCATTCACGGACCTGTGTGTTACAAGGTCTGTCTTCCCCCACAGGGAGACCACTTCTTCTTTCGTCATGTTCGGTTTGATATCTGAAACATGACGAGGGTGGCATGAGGAAAAAACGAAAATAAGAACAGCGAAAAGAAATAGACAAAGGATTTTCTTTCTTCCCATATTGCCTCATCTCCATTCTTTCTTTTTGTATTTTCTTAAATATTCATCCGCCCTCGCAGGTGACATACCATTTCGACGATCAATGTATCATGCTTCGGCCGATTTCGCTCACCGGCGGATGACCCACCGAAGCCTTGGCGTAGTTGGGTATGGTTTTTGAGGACCGCGGGCTTGCCCGTGGGGTTCCATCCGTGACGCCGTCGCGTCAAGGTTTCTCTCGACCGGATTCTTCATGGCCCTCACGTTTTCTTCTCAAAAAAGGGATCCTCATGAAGTTGCCACGTAAGCCCATTATAACTCTTTTATCCATTTACCTCACTGGTTAAACCGGATGGAGGTTCCCGGCCTCTTTTTCCATTCTGCAGAAAATTTGCTCCCTTGTCTTCATTTGCTTCAGCCTATCACCCTTCTGCTGCAATCGTTACCCTGAAATAATTGGTTTTTTCATTCTTTCAAAGTCGGTCTCCCGACCCTAATATGCGATCGCGTTCTTTGCTTTGAAACCTTTGCAATTCCCAAAAGGATCGACGAAACCCCGAAGGCTATTAATACAAACGTCCTAAAT
>DBZJ01000217.1:1405-9784 GCA_002311635.1 Syntrophaceae bacterium UBA1163 | reverse complement strand
CATTTATTAATGAGGCATTAGGGGTGCCTGCTAGATTTCCATAGGAATGGAATAGTGTGAAAAAATTGGCGGGAGGGGAAATCCTCCAGGACGCGAGGCAAGGGAAGTAGTGGGAAAATATCACTTTGCAGATACAAGGAAGGGGACTATTCTCACAGGGAAAAGCTAAATATGGCTCTGGTTCAATTAACAGAGGAAATAATCAAATTAGCGGCAAAGAATTACCGACCGACTACACTTCGTCGCTGGAGAGAAACTCAGGAGTCAGGGTATCTTGGCGAACCAATAAAGTGAGATCACTTTTCTGTCTTTTGGCGGGCAGCGTTTCACTTGCAATGAATCTATTTCCCATATAAATGAGGATTAGAGGAAACCGTTGCAGAGAGTCAGGGAACTTATTCTTCTTCTGAAATGCCTAAGATATAGAGGATATTTTTGAGGCGGGCGCGGCCCACACTCATATTGGCCGCTCGCTCAATTCTTTCCTTGGCGTTATATGCAATACCCAATCCGGCTTGACCTAACATCAAAACATCATTGGCCCCGTCGCCGATGGCCACGGTCTGATCTAAAAGCACTCCCTCCTCACTGGAAACCATATTGACGATCTTTGCCTTGTAAGTATTGTCCACAATCTTTCCCAGCACTTTACCGGTCAGGGCTCCATCCTTGATTTCCAGCTGGTTGGCAAAGGAAAAATCCAAACGCAATCTTTCCTTCAAAAAATTGGCAAAATAATCGAATCCTCCGCTCACCAAACCCAGTTTATACCCCAACCCCTTGAGCGTCTCCACTAAATCCTCAGCTCCTTCGGAGAGCTTGATCTCACTGCGAATCTTCTCCAATGCTTCAACCTTCAATCCTTTGAGGAGCGCCACGCGCTGGATCAAGGCTTCTTCAAAATCGAGATCCCCTCTCTTTGCCTTCTCCGTGATTCTCGAAACCTCCTTAAAGACCCCTGCCCTCTCAGCCATCTCGTCAATGATTTCCATATCCACCAGAGTGCTGTCCATGTCAAAAAAGACGAGGCGTTTGTTCTTGCGATAGGCCTCCATCTTCTGGAGGGCCAAATCAACGTTGAGTTCGTGGCTCTTGGCAATCACTCTTTCCTTCAAGTGGCCGAGGTTTTTCACTCCATTCACGTCGATCGTCAGCTCCACGCAACTTGCACGGTGGCGGGTCAGATTGCTGATCATTTCGATATTGGCATTTTCCTCGGCCAGGATACTTGAAATCTCCGCCAGAGCCCGAGTATCCCCAAAATAAGTCAGGATAAAAAGGTTCTTGCTATTTCTCGCCTTCATCTCTTTCTCAGAGAAGAGCCGAAAATTGAGGGTCAGGTGAAGCCGGCTGGCTTCAAACAGAAGGTCTTTCAAAACACTATCTTGCGATTGCTTCGCTCCGCTCATGTCCAGGAGGAAAGAGAGGCCGAGAAAATCCTGAAGAGAGGCCTGTTCGATATCCACAATCTCCACCTGATTCTCTACCAGAATCCTGCTGAACGTGGCGGTGATCCCCGGCTGGTCCGGACCGGACACGGTCACCATCACAAAGTCTCTCTTATCTCCCATTCTCTCAACCTTCTAATAAAGACAAAGACCCGCTCTTGGCTATTCTATCCAGCACCCTAAGCTCTGTCAATTAGAACAGCCATGCCGCTGAACTGGATCGAATCGCTCCTTCATTGCGGATATCCAAAACGTTCTTCGAAAATGGGGGCGATCAGATTGTCGACGGGGACATAGTCGTCGGTGAGGATCACAGAGTAACGATCTCTTAAAAATTCCTGTAATTGATCTTGAGGCATGACATGGGAAGTGATCTCTCCGCCCTTTCCTTTCACCTTCCTAACAAAATCGTCCATGTCCAGCTTCTGCGGACTCGCTACCACCACAAAGGTACTGATGCCGATATGATCGTAGTCCGAACTGAGAGTGATGAGGTGGATATTCCCCTTCCCAAACACTTCTTCCAGGGTCCGGATATAGGAGGGCATAAAGGCTCCCTGCTTGAAACTATCGATCACGTTTGCCATCAGCATCCCATCTGGTTTGAGAAGACTTTTGAGCAGGGTGGCAAATTCTTTGGTGGTTAGGTGATAGGGAATCGAAAGATCATTGAAGGCATCTCCGAAGATAAAATCATAGGTCCCCTTGTCCTGACAGTTCATCACAAACCAACGGCCGTCTTCGTTGAAGGTACGGATTTTAGTACTCTCTGAAACGCCCAGATATTTTTTCGCCGTTCGGGTGATCTCCGGATCGATCTCCACCACATCGATCTCTGCCTTGGGATACTTTGCGTCGATGAAACGGGGAAAGGTATAACCTCCTCCTCCCAGAAAGAGGGCCTTTAACGATCTCCCTTTCTTCACCTGCCATCTCACCATCTCTTCGTAAATCCGGATGTAATCGTATTCGAGATAGAGGGGATCTTGCAGGTCAGTATAGGAATGAATCAGATGATCGAGGACCAGAGACTCTAAAAAATTTCCATCGCTTCCTTTAATACTCGTCTTTAATTTAATCGTATAGTAGTCGCTCTCCTTGAAAAAATAGGTCTCCTCTTCCAAGGGTGGCCTGAAGGCGTAGTTGTAAAACGTCTTGAGGGATTCCATGGGGGAGGTGGGAAAGGAGAATTCCGCCGGTTTGGCCGCGCCATAGACGCGCAACCCCACGAAGGGGAGGAAACCAGAAAGAAAGAGGAAAAGGAAAAAGAGGGCGAGGGCTTTTCTGCTTCTGAAAAAATTCCCAAAGATCAAAGCAGAAACGATAAGGATGATCCCCATTGTCAAAAGGATAGAGCGCGTTCCAATCCAGGAGATGAGAAAGAATCCCGTGGCAAATGTCCCGAGGATAGAGCCGAGGGTAGAGAAGGCGTAGATCTTACCGACGACATTGCCAGTTTTGTCGAGGTTCTTGAGGGTCAATTTGACGACCACAGGCGAGATCATTCCGAGCAGACAGGAGGGAATAAAAAAGACAATGGTGGTGATCAGCAGAATCCGCGACATCAGACTTGTTTGAAATTGAGCCCCGCCAACCAAACTGGTCAGCGGTGAAATCGAAAATGCCCCCAGGCCTGAGAAAAAGAGGAGCCAGCCGAGTGTGGAGGAACGGGGATACCGGTCGGCCATCCGGCCTCCCAGATACGCTCCGATGCTTATGCCGGCAAGGACGACTCCGATGATGCTTGTCCAGGTATAGAGGGAAACCCCGACATAAGGGGCCATGATTCTTCCTGCCACCAGTTCAATCACGAGCGTGCAGAAACTGGCAATAAAGACGACGACATTCGCTTTAATGACCTCTCGCTGCATACGTTATCCTCTCTGTTGGAAAGTGGACCTTGTTAGAAATTCCAGTCGTTGCGACTCGAAACCGAGCGCGGGATCAAGCTCTGCCGAAATTATTCTGGGACCTGACCCTGCTGCACAGCAGCGGCGCATCATTTCTAACGGCGTGAACACGTTATAAGGAATACCCGAAAGAAGTTCAAGACTCTTTATACTCGGGGTTGTGAGTCCCGCCAAGAGCGGGATCGGACGACCCCGCCCTTCGGCGACTGCGTTGCTACTCTTTCACCCTTCGGAGTTCCATCACCACAGGATTGAACGGATCGGGACAGGCAATGGTCGTCTTGTCTCGGTCCTTTTCCCAGGGAAATGCTCCGCCATGTCGAAGCACCCGCCACGAGGGAAAGATGGCGTGAAACGCTGACGGACAAAGGGTCCGAGAATCTCCGGATACTCCCAAAAGAAAGTCTTTGCTCAGATCGAATTCCTGGCCCACAGAATGGCCTGCCGCACACGTCCCTTTAACGGAGACAATTTTCAAGATGACCTTTTCTGGATTTGCCATGAATGAGCCTCCTTCCCATCCGGTATTTTTTTCTGTCTTGAACGGATTATTAACAGAAATGAGGCCCCTGTCAATCTGAATTTGAAGCCATCAGGAAAAACCCTCTGATCTCTTTACAAAGGAAGGGGATGAATTTTAAAATAGTTCAAGACGAGACATGGCGACACAGAAGATATTGACCCGCGATTTTGTCCTCTGTTTTTTTGCTCAATTCACTTTCTCATCCGTTTTCTACATTCTCATTCCGACCCTTCCGATCTACCTTTCAAGATTGGGAGCCAAGGAAGCAGAAATCGGCGTTCTGATCGGGGTCTTTAGTGTCTCCTCTTTAATCTTCAGGCCTATCGTAGGAAAAGCCCTTGCCAAAATTCCTGAAAGAAGCTTCATGATTGCTGGAGCCCTCTTCTTCACTTCGTCCTCCGTTGCCTATCTCTTTGCACCTCCATTTTGGCCCCTATTGGCCGTACGTGCTTTTCACGGTGTTGGGTTGGCCTTCTTCTCAACGGCCTCTTTCACCTTGCTCGCCAATATCACCCCTGAAACAATCCGCGGGCGAATCATCAGTTACTTCTATTTATCCATCAACTTTGCTTTTGGTTTTGCCCCCTACTTCGGAATGCTTCTCATCAACCGGTTTGACTTCCCCTTTAACTTCAAGTTCCTCTTCCTGGGCTGCACCGGTTTGTCCCTATGTTGCCTACTCATCACCCTCAAACTGGGAAAGATTCGACGCCTCCCGGTAGAAGATCCATTTTCCAAAAAGCAATCCTTCTTAAGTCTGGAAGCGCTTCCGCCAGCCATCATCGCTTCCATAATCACTATCACCTGGGGAGCCATGACTGCTTTCTTCCCTCTCTACGCCCTGAGAAAAGGGGTTGATAACCCCGGTCTCTTCTTTGCCGCCTTTGCAGTCACGCTCATCTTGGTCCGCAGTTTGGGCGGAAAGATACTGGATGTCTACCCCAGGGAAAAGGTGATCTTGCCCTGTCTCTTCAATCTGATCATTTCGATGCCCATCCTCGCCTTCTCCAGTACCTTGCCGATGTTTATCCTTGTGGCCATCATATGGGGAGTTGGGAGTGCGTTTCTTTACCCTTGCCTGTTGGCCTATACGCTTGACCGTGCCGGTTCCGCTCGAGGACCGGCGATGGGTACCTTTACAGCGCTTACGGACTTGGGGGCGGGCATGGGAGCGGTGATGATGGGCATTATCCTTCAACTAACCAGCTATCCTGTCATGTTCTTATGTTTAGCCCTCACGGGTATCATCAATTTCTTCTATTTCTATTTTGCCGTCAGGAAAAAACCTCAAGAAACCCCAGTCCCCGTGAGGGAAAGGGTCTGCCCGCCGGAGGCGGCGATCGTGGGGAGGGAGTGAAATGCCAATCTATGAGTACCGGTGTGACGATTGTGGGAAGATCTCTGAATTTCTCGTGATCAAAACCGATGAGACCTTTATCCCTCGATGCAAACGATGCAAGAGCAAAAAGATGTCCCGTGTCCTCTCCAAAGTGCGGGTGATCCGTTCGGAAGAAAGCAGAGCGGAAAGCCTGGCGGACCCATCGAAATGGGGCGGCCTTGACGAGAAGGATCCGAAGAGCATGGCGAAATGGATGAAACGGATGGGTAAAGAGATGGGAGAAGACGTGGGTGAAAATGTCGATCAGATGGTGGATCAAGCGATGGACGAAGAGATGGTTTCGAAGCCGATGAATGAATCGGAAGATAGCTAATCCTTAACCGCTACCGGGTCTCTGTATTCAAGCACTGCGGCGTGCAGCCTGTCGTCCCGCCAGGCTTGTCATAAAATAAGCTCGAACTTTTGCTCCGTCACCGTCCTCCCCCACTGGTTGCCTTCCTGTTCCTCGCAGAGTTTGAATCCAAATTTCTCATAGAGATGACGCGCCGGATCAAGGCCCGCAAAAGTCCAGAGATACACTCGACCAAAACTCTTCTTTCGGCAGAATTTCACGGCTTCTTCAAGCAACATCTTGCCGATCCCTTGCCCTTGGTTTTCCGGTGCCACGACGAACCATCTCAAATGAGCACTTTTGCTATCGCGATGGACTCCATCGATGGCAATCGAGCCTACAATTTTTTCTTCAACCCTTGCTACCCAAAACCCATCGCGCGCTTCATTAAGATGCCGGAGAAATTCCGAAAGCTCAATGGCCACCTTCGACTCAAAGAAAAGGTCGAAGCCCCAGTGCTCGTGATAATACGTGCCATGGAGTTCAGCAATCCGACCGATCGCACCAGGAATATAGCCGGATAATCTTACATCGTTCATAAGAAAAAGCCGTGATTTAACAAGGGGTAAGATGATACCTATCATATAATGAACGATTTATCAAAACAATCTCATTCTAACACAGGCTCACAGCACGGTAGTCAATAATTCAATTTGGAGTTGCCTTTATCATCCTTTCTTTTTAAGATTAGGCGGAACACGGGGATGCAATGAGAGACTTACGTCCGTTCATCAGAAAGAAAGAACTGGTCGATTTGACCATCCACTTGGTTCAGATTGCCACGGAAAATCCACCCGGAAATGAAAAGACAGCCGCCCAATTTCTGAGATCTCTTCTCTCAAGAATGGGTTTCAAAATCAAAACCGTTCTCTCCCCAAGAGGAAGATGGAATATCATTGCCGAGAGAAGATGGGGAAAGGGTGGGAGAACACTCATCTTCAATGGCCATCTCGACGTTGTCCCTGCCGGAGACCCCTCTCAATGGAAATATCCTCCTTTTGAAGGAAAACTTTCCAAGGGAAGGATTTATGGTAGGGGGGCATCGGATATGAAGAGCGGGATTGTCTCTTTCATTCATGCCCTCGCCACGATCGAGCGTTCGAAAATCCGTCTTCATCGAGGCGCTGTCATTCTCCATCTGGTCTCTGATGAAGAATCTCATGGCCACCAAGGCATGGGATTTCTAACTCAAAAGGTAGGGATCCAAGGAGATGCAGCTCTTGTCGGAGAGCCAACGGACCTCCAACCTGTGATCGCCCAGAAAGGTGCTCTTTGGCTCAGGATCTCCACCTTTGGGAAGTCGGCTCATGCCTCAAGACCCCATCTGGGAGTGAATGCCGTAGAAAAGATGACGAAGCTGATCGAACGATTGAATTCCATTCTTTTAGAGAAAGAACATCCTTTGCTTGGAAAACCGACTCTCAGTATTGGGACCATTCAAGGCGGAACGAAGATCAATATCGTCCCGGATCGATGCGAGATTGAGGTGGACCGACGAATCTTGCCCGGCGAAAAGAAGGAGGCGGTCTTAGGAGAGATGAAGGCAATCTTAGATTCACTCCGGCCACAGGATCCCCTTTTTCAATATCGGATGGAAGAGATTGATTTCGCAGAGCCCTCTGAAGTCGATCCTGAAGAGGAGATTGTCAGAATCGGCGTGGAGGCCATCCAAGAGGTGATGGGAAAGAAGCCATTGCTCAGGGCATTCTCCGGATTCACGGATTCTCGTTTCTATGTCAATCACTATCACATTCCCACCCTTATCCTCGGACCCGGAGGGGTGGATCAAGCCCATACGACGAATGAATCCGTGGAGGTAGAGGCTTTGCTCCAGGCTGCCCACATCTATGGATTGATCGTCATGAACTATTTATTAAATAAAGATGAAACTTAATCTTGAAAAAATCTTGAAGGAATTGAAACCCTATCGGGAGAGGAAGGCCGTGATCGATCCCGAACACGCCGTCCTCCTTGTCATCGATATCCAGAACTTTTTTCATCGAGTTGTCCGACCTGTCTTGGGGAATATCCAGAACGTCATTCAATTCTGCAGACAAGAGAATATTCCGACCATCTTCACGCAGCATGGCCACACCGATCCTCCGTCGGATAGCGGGGCCCTTGGAGCGTGGTGGGGTCAGGTCATCCTTCATGGGACAAAGGACTGGCTGTTTCTTCCAGAAGTGACCGTCGAATCAAAAGATATCGTTCTTCCCAAAAAGCGCTACAGTGCATTCTATGAGACCGATCTCGAAAAGATCCTCCGATCGAAAGGGGTCCAAGATTTGATCATTTCTGGAGTGATGACAAATCTCTGCTGCGAGACCACGGCGCGGGATGCCTTTGTGAGGGATTACAGGGTTTTCTTCCTGATCGATGGGACAGCCACCGGGAGGGATGATCACCACCTGGCGACGCTGAAGAATTTAGGGTTCGGCTTCGCCTACCTGACGACCTGCGACGAAGTAATCCAAGCTCCAAAATCAAAATGAGAGTTTAAGACAATCACTTTGTATCATCTTCTCTTTGAGACGGCGACGCGATTTTTTAATGTCTTCTCAACGTTCTTCAAAACTTCCTCGAAGATGGTGAGGGCGGTGTCAGCCTGTTTCCGGGTGATGATGAGCGGCGGGCTGAAGCGGATGACATTCTCTCCGGCTCCTAATATGAGCAGCCCCTTTTCAAAACAGGCCAGAATAATCTTGCTTCTTTCTTCGATTGCCTTCTCCTTCGTCTTCCGGTCTTTAACCAATTCTATCCCGATCATC
>DBZJ01000217.1:0-1381 GCA_002311635.1 Syntrophaceae bacterium UBA1163 | reverse complement strand
GATCCCGATCATCAACCCCTTTCCCCTCACATCACCCATCAGATCGAATCGCTTCTGCAGATCTCTCAGCTTTTGGAGGAGGTAGGCCCCTACCCGTGCCGCGTTTTCAATGAGACCTTCCTCGAGGAGCTCAATGGTGGTCAGGGCCGCTCGGCAACTGATGGGATTTCCGCCAAAAGTGCTGGCATGAGAACCAGGGACCCAATCCATCACCTCGCTCTGCGAGACCGTCGCTCCCAAAGGCATCCCTGAAGCAATTCCCTTTGCCAAGGCGACGATAT
Source organism: Syntrophaceae bacterium UBA1163 (assembly GCA_002311635.1). Taxonomy (GTDB): domain Bacteria; phylum Desulfobacterota; class BSN033; order BSN033; family UBA1163; genus UBA1163. The sequence continues at coordinate 1,100 of DBZJ01000217.1, read as the reverse complement.
CGGGGACGACTCCCCAGTGCTCAATCGCCATCATCTTTCCAGTCCTTCCCATTCCGCTCTGAACCTCATCATCCACAAAAAGGATCCCGAATTCCTTTGCCAGCCCGTAAAGCTTTTGATGAAATTCCAGAGGAGGGACGATATAGCCGCCCTCTCCTTGAATGGGCTCGACAAAAATGGCTGCCACTTCCTCGGGCGGGATGCTTCGCTTAAAGAGATCTTCTCGGATCCAATCGACGCAGGCAGTGCTACAACCGGGGTATTGTAGATGATGATAGGGGCACCGGTAGCAATAGGCGTAAGGAACGTGGGTGACTCCGGGGACGAGCGGATAAAATCCCCTTTCGTGAACCACTTTGCTGGCCGTCAAAGAGAGCGCGCCCATGGTCCTTCCATGAAAAGCCCCAAGGAAAGCCAGAATTCGGGGCCGTTTGGTATGATAGTGTGAAAGTTTGAGAGCTGCCTCAATAGCTTCAGCGCCTGAATTGCCGAAGAAGACCCTCTTTTCTCTTGGCCCGGGGGTGATCTCGGAGAGCTTTGCGGCAAGGCTCGATTGGAGACCGTAATAGAAATCACTGCCGGACATATGGATGAGTTGTCCTGCCTGGCGATGGATCGCTTTCACCACTCTCGGATGACAATGGCCGGTATTGCAGACCGCAATCCCTGAGGTAAAATCGAGGAATCGATTTCCGTCCGCATCCTCCACCCAAGCTCCCCTCGCCCTTTTGACTACGAAGGGATAGGCGCGTGTGTAAGATTGAGATACGAATCTCTGATCCTTTCTGAGGATCTTCTTGGCCTCAGGTCCAGGAGGCCTGGTGATAATAGAAGGAGACAAGAATTCTCTTTTTGCCATCTTTTTTCCTCAAATCTTCTTAAAACACAGGATAGAAAAAAATCTATTTAAATAGTAGACAGTTTTTACTGATGAGTCAATTAAATGTTTCACGACGGCTACGTCTTGGTTGGAACTCAATTTTCTCCCCCCGAGAGACCATGTCGCAATGAATATTTCGTCACCCTGAATTCATTTCAGGGTCTCGTAAGACTTTGATTTCGTTAGATGCTGAACCGAGTTCAGACCTTATGATTGAAAA
>DBZJ01000021.1 GCA_002311635.1 Syntrophaceae bacterium UBA1163 | reverse complement strand
TCAACGTTGGGACACTACTAATTTGGGATTTGTAATTTGAAATTTGTGATTTCAAATCGATAAAAAAAGTCAAATGGCTAAAAGAAGAAATCAGAAATGGCTGGTCATTCTGATGTGTGCGGCCGGCCTTCTCTTTGCCGTCTATCTTCTTTTGATGCCAGATCTTCCAAGACTCAAAAAAGAAAATCCAAAGAAGACGGCACTCATGGAATACCGAGAGAGTGCGTCGAAGGAAAAGAGGAAACGATACAGGACGGACCAGAGTTGGGTGCCTTTTTCTAAAATATCCCCTTATCTCATCAAGGCCGTCCTCATCGCAGAAGATGACAAATTCTGGAAACATGAAGGCTTTGATTACGAGGCCATTCAGAAAGCGCTTGAAAAGGACATCAAAGCGAAGAAATTCAAGCTTGGAGGGAGCACCATCACCCAACAACTGGCAAGAAATCTTTACCTTTCCCCTGAAAAGTCCCTGATCAGGAAAATCTCCGAAGCCATCATCACCTGGAGGATGGAGAAGGTTCTTTCAAAAAGAAGGATCCTCGAACTCTATCTCAACGTGGCGGAGTGGGGAGAGGGGATATTCGGTGCCGAGGCCGCTTCAAGACGCTATTTTGGAAAACCTTGCTCTGAACTGACTCCTGAGGAAGCGGCCAGGCTGGCATCCGTCCTGCCGAATCCAAGAAAATACAACCCGGTTGGAGATCAGCGATATGTGATCAACCGGTCGAACCTCATCTACGGCATTATGATACAGCGGGGAATCGTTATCCCGGAGTATGAAGAGGGGACAGAATCCTCCTCTCCGGAGGGACCCGTCTCTACCGGTCCACTCTCGAAGGAAGAGAGGGGAACAAAGGACAAACAGTAAATATAAATAAAGGATGACCCAATCAGGTCTGATAAAAAAGAATCTCCTCGTCACAGGGCTCCCGGGTGTGGGCAAAACAATTCTCATAAAAAAACTCGCAGAGGCGCTGAAGAGTCTTCATCCGGCTGGTTTTTATACGGAAGAGATAAGAGAAGGAGGTGAAAGAAAGGGATTTGATCTGGTGAGCCTTGAAGGAAAGAGAGGACTCCTTTCTCATAGGGGGATCCGAAGCCCTCACAGAGTTGGTCAATACAAGGTGGACGTCAGAGGCTTTGAAGATTTTCTTGACTCGATTTCATTTTTCAACCCCGTAGCCCGTCTCATTATCATTGATGAGATCGGAAAGATGGAATGTCTTTGTGACCAATTCATAAAACTCCTGGAAAAAATTCTGGACTCCGACAAATGCGTGATTGCCACAATCGCTTTGAAAGGGACCGGATTGATCGAAAAGATAAAGAAAAGACAGGACATTAGGCTCTTTGAGATAACTCAAAAGAATAGGGACGCTTTATTTTCAGAAATCTTGAAAGAGGTGAAAACCGGAAATTGATGGGAGGATCTGAAGAAAGGATCAAGGTCATTGCTTATTCGGGCTACCGGGGTGAGGAGACCCCCAGAACGATCCTCTTGAACGGGAAAAGAATCGAGGTTGTCGAAATTTTGAGGCAATGGGTTGAGGAAAAAACAGACAACAGGAAAACAAGAAGGTTCTACCAGATCCAAGGAAGTGACGGGAACCTTTATACGATCTATTATGATGAGAAATCCATGCAATGGTTTCACATCGATAGCGAGTGAGAGGTCTCCTTCGTGAGGATGTTGCCAATCTTCATTTTACCGAAGCGGTTCATGAATTAGGACGTACTTATGGATTGGGACATTGCGGCCCCCCGATGTATGATGTTCTTCTCAAATAGCACCGTAGGGACGGACAGGAAAGGTTCGGATTTCTTCGAAAAATGCAAAAGCCTTCTCCTTCTTTCCCAATCATCTTCTTTCAGAAAGGCATCCTTAACCTCTTAGATTTCTTATTGTTTCCAGGGGGACAGAGGGGTAATGCTGCATCTCATGCCGCAAAATATTGCGTTCCTCCGGTTGACTTTCCGCAGCCGTAATCATTATATTTTCATCAAATAGGTCCCGCAACACATCCATTTAGAAAAAAGGAGGAAAAGAAGATGAAAATAAATCGTTATTTTACTTTTGTCGTGGCGGCGATTTTTTTAGGCGGGCTAGTGGTCGCATGCGGACATCGAATGGACACCATGTCAACCGCTGAAAAGATATTCATCAAGAAGATCGACAAGACCGCTAAGAAGCTCGATCTTAACGAGGATCAGAAGGCGAAGTTGGAGGGGTTAAAGGCCGAAGTCCGGAAGAACTTCGAGGAAGGCCAGAAAGAAAATAGGGAAGCCTGGACGAAGATCAAAGAGGAAGCAGCCAAAGAAAATCCCGACATCCAAAACATGACCTCTCTCCTGCAGGGTATGCTTCGCGAGGAGGCCCAACGCTTCAATAAAGCCTTTGATTTGCTGCTCGGCTTCCAAAGCAATTTGAATGATGCGCAGAAGAAAAAACTTGCTCAGATGATCTCAGAAAAAGTGAAGAAATGGGATTGAAGCAAGGATCCTTGTACTCTGCTTAACCTCCGGGATATGTTCGACCGGAGCCGATAAAACAAGTGAACCGGGCAACTTTGCCAAATGAAAGGGATTGAAGGTTTATCTTCAATCCCTTTCATTTATCACCGATATCCCCAGTAACCTGGAATCCAGGCCCTTTCCCGGCCATAAGGAGTCCATCTCACTTCCCAGCGGCCTGGAACCCAAATTCTGTAAGGGCTACCGTAATAACCCGGCCCATAGTAAGCAGGTGGAGGATAGTACCCTGGGTAATAGAAAGCAGGGGGGCCAACCCATAAAGGCGGAGGCAAAATGCCGAAATGGCCGCGCCACGCAAAGGCGGACCCGCTTGACAGAAAAATTGCCGCCAAAATCAGGCAAATCATTATGAGTTTTTTCATCTTTAGCCACCTCCCTAATCCTCTTCAAAATTGCAATTCCTTACTTAAATTTTACCATATTTTATATCTTCCCTCAGCACAAAAAAACATGTGTTATCCTGTTCTTACCTTAGTTAGGCGTATTTAGTGTCAAATTATTCAATCCTTTCTCTTCACTCTGTCAGGCTTGCCACTGTGTCCGCATCAAGCTTTTTGATCACCGCAACGACAAGCTTCACGGCCTGGTCAAAGTCATTTCGGTGGAGGATGCCTGCATGACTGTGAATGTGCCGAGTGGGAACGGCGATAACAAGATTGGGCACCCCATGACGATGAAGATGAATCGCGCCGGAATCAGTTCCACCGCGTTCCAACATATCGAATTGGTAAGGAATCTCCAACTTTTCCGCCGTATCCACGAAGAGATCCCGAAGTCTCAGGTTCGGAACCATACTTCCATCCCTGATCACGATGACCGGGCCCTTTCCAAGCTTTCCCTGGGCATCGTCTTTCTTGACATCTGGGACATCCCCTGCAACGCCGACCTCCATCGTCAGCCCCACATCCGGCTCGACCACCCAAGAGCTTGTCCGTGCTCCTCGAAGGCCAACCTCTTCTTGAACAGTGCCGACGCCGTAAACCGTGTTCGGATGCTTTTCCCGGCCGAGGCTCTTGATTACCTCGATGAAGAGGGCACATCCCACCCGATCGTCAAATGCCTTCGCGAGGTACGTCTTGCCATTGCCTAAAACAGTGAAGGGACAGATGGGAATGATTGGATCCCCCGGACTGATCCCAAGTTCTTTTATCTCAGCCGAAGAGGTGGCGCCCACGTCAATGTACATGTCCTTCGGCTCCTGAAGCTTCTTCCGTTCCTCTTCCGACAAGATGTGGGGAGGTTTCGACCCAATGAGACCGATCACATCGCCCTTCCGGGTCTTAATCACGACCCGCTGGGCCAGCATCACATGCCCCCACCATCCTCCGAGAGGACTGAATTTGATGAAGCCCTCATCGGTCACAAGTTTGACGATGAATCCGATCTCATCCATATGTCCCGCAAGCATAATCCTTGGCTTCTCCGCCTTGCCATTCTTACGACACACAATACTGCCCAGCCGGTCCTGTTCGATGGTCGTAAGGCCTTGAAGATGTCTCCGAATGATTTCACGAACCTCTTGCTCATAGCCTGAAATGCCTGGTGCTTCGGTCAGCTCCCGCAGCAACTCCATAGTCTCGTCCGCCATAAATGAAACCCCCTTTCTGGTTTTTTCTAAGTAACAACACCTCTTAAATTTTATTATATCCAGAGAAGACGAAAATTCAAAGGGACCTATGGCCGTGTGGCTGATGAGCAGGAGCAGTTTGCAAAAGGGATCGGGAGGAATAAAATCATTCGACGACTTTCTTTTTCGTATGAATTCTTGCGGAAATATAAAGAATAGGTTTTCCAGACCACCTCCAAAAATCTATCGTCCCAACTCATTAAGATAGCATTGTGCCATTTTGGATTGCGGATGACCCCCAAAAGGACGCCCCAAAAGGATATCCTTGATGTTCTGTGGGCATAAGGGGTAAAATAGCCCAATAGATTTTTGGAGGAGACCCCTATCATGTTTTGGAAAAAGAAGCGCGTCGGCCTTGCTCTCGGGGGCGGAGGGGCCAGGGGGCTCGCCCATATCGGCGTATTCAAGGTGCTTGAAAAAGAAGAAATCCCTGTTGATCTTATTGCGGGGACCAGTATTGGCGCCTTAGTGGGCGGGGCCTATGCAGCCGGCAGCAGCTCGGAAGAATTGCAGAAGAAGGCGGAGGCGTATCTAAACAGCGACGAATTTCGATCTTCGACCATCAGGGCCTTTGAGGCAGCACACGCAAAGGGTGAGATAAGTCTGGCCCATAAAATTGAGACCTATTTAAGAAATCATTTTTATATGATCCAGGCGATGTTTAAGCCGGGCATACTTTCCAACGAAGACTTCCAGGCCACCATCGATTATTTTATTCCGGACATTCAGATTGAAGAGACTCGGATTCCCTTTCGGGCCGTGGCCACGGATCTGATGACTGGCGAAGAGATCACTTTTTCTGACGGATCCCTGCGCCAGGCCGTGTTGGCAAGCTGCGCCGTTCCCGGGGCCATCATGCCGCTAAAGGAGGGGGAAAGGCTTCTATCCGACGGAGGCATCATCTGCCGGGTTCCCAGTTCTGTGGCCAGACAGGAAGGAGCAGACATCGTGATTGCCGTGGTGGTAGACCGGGGCATCGGTTCGGAAGAGCTACGGAACGTCATGGATGTCTATCTCCGGGTCAGTGAGATCATGGGGGAAAGGCTCAAACGATTTGAACTGGCGGCCGCTGATGTGGTTATTCTCCCAGAAGTGGGAAAAACACATTGGACAAGCTTCTCCCAGGCCCTGAATCTGATCGACGAAGGCGAAAAGGCTGCAAGGGAAAAGCTTGACGATATTCGTCGTCTCATGCCTGGTATCAAAAACCGCTTCAGACTTAAGAAAATCCAAACGTCCCACAAAGCCTAACTCCTTCCTTCGAATACAAAATTTTCAACCCTCTTCTCTCCAATCAATCCCCCTTCCCTTTCAAGACGGAAGGGGGATTGAGCTGCCAGCGTAAAGAAATTTGATATTGCTATCGGTTCCAACTTTATGTATGTTTTTATATTGATCCATGCAATTCCAACCCGGGGCGACCCGCGCCGCACTTGAAGGAAGGCGGGTTGGAAGCCAGAAGACGAGGCCCGGCGGATGATAAACAATAACCTGACCAGGGAGAAGCAGGTTCCCGATTTTCTGAATTATACATGCGTGGATGGCCTTAAGGCGGTAAAGCGAGAAGCGGTGAATATAATCCGGTGAGGACGTCTCGGTGCGGAAAATGTGGAGTTTGGAATGCGGAATGAAAAGCGGAGAGCGTGAAGAGGCGAATGTGCTGAAGCATCGTGGCCAACAAATAAGCAGACTTACTCTGATAGGGGTTGTTCTTGTGATGTTGCTTGGGATGCTGGTTGGTTCGTGGTCTTGTTCCAAGAGCGACTATTCGGGGAAGATAGAATCCATCACTTTCGGGAATCTGCCAGTGGAAAGCTCTGAGCTAATCTATGTAGCCCTTGACCAAAACTATTTTGCCAAGAACGGTCTCAACGTTACGATCCGTGACTATGTTACTGGGATAGATACGCTTAACGCGGCGATAAAAGATGAAGTAGACATTGCTGGAATGGCTGAGTGGGCTATTGTCGTCGGAGCGTTTCAAAAACAGAAAATTAGCCTTATAGCGAATATTGATAAATGGCAAGCCGTATATATTGTTGCACGCAGAGACCGGGGAATTGAAAATATTTCAGACCTCAAGGGCAAGACGGTTGGTCTTTCCAGGGGTACGATTGTGGAATTCTATCTCGCCAGGTTTCTCGATTTGCATGGCATGAACATACGGGACTTAACTCTCGTTAATGCAACCCCGTCACAATCAGTTGACATGATTTCCAAGAGCGACGTCGATGCAGTAATTATCTGGCAGCCGTATGTAAATGGAATACAAAGGCGATTACGAGACCAAATTGTGGCCTGGCCAGGCCAGAGTAGCCAACCAGTGTTTGGCGCGCTGGTAGGCAAGAACACCTGGATAACGGAGCATCAGGACCTGGTCAGCAGGTTCCTTAAGTCTCTGGCGCTGGCTGAGGAGTATCTCGACCGTCATCCTACCGAAGCAAAAGCCATTTTACAGAAGCGGCTAACCCTTGATGTCGCATATGTAGAAACGCACTGGCCTCGGAACCAGTTTTCTCTCTCACTCGACCAATCGGTTATTGCGGCCATGGAAGACGAGGCACGATGGATGATAAAGAATAACTTGACCAGGGAAAAAACCATTCCTGATTTCATGAATTACATCTATGTTGACGGACTAAAAGCTGTAAAGCCAGAAGCGGTAAAGATCATCCAATAAGGCGGGGGGACCCATGAGAATCAGAACACAATTCATCATAACAATGCTCCTGTTCGGCATTATACTGGTCGTTATTGCGGCCTCGGCGATAACCACGCATCAAAAGGTAGAAGAGACCAGCCAACAGGAAAATTTAGCTGCTAATATCGCTCAGGGGGCAAGCGAGCTAAGCTACCTGTCCAATGATTACCTGATTTACCGCGAAAGCCAGCAACTCAGCCGATGGCAATCCAGGTTTGCCTCGTTATCTAACCAAGTGGCCAGCCTCAATGTGGACAAGCCAGAGCAACAGCTTCTTGTCCGCAATATAAAGGCAAATGAGCAGCGATTGGAACAGGTATTCGACAGTGTGGCATCTACTGTTGGAGGCCCGTCTCAGAATCGGAGCACAACTCTTGACCTGGCATTTCTGCAGGTATCATGGAGCCGGATGGCGGTTCAAAGCCAGGGGCTGGTTTCCGATGCTTCACGTTTATCACAGCTACTACATCAACAGATGGACCATCTAAGAAACACAAGAGCCGTGCACATGTATGCCATGGTGAGTATGTTCGGTCTATTCCTCTTAGCCAGCTATATGCTGACCTACCGCCGCATCCTGAAATCCATATCAACGCTCCAGGCGGGTACCGCTATCATTGGTTCAGACAATCTCGATTTTGCCATCAGAGAGAAGAAGAATGACGAAATCGGCGATTTGTCACGCGCCTTCAACCAGATGACCGCTAACCTTAAGGCCGTGACTGCCTCCAAAGCAGACCTGGAGAGGGAGGTTACTCAGCGCAAGCAGGCGGAAGAGGATCTACGCCAGCAGCGCGAGTGGCTACGCATAACGCTTAGCAGTATCGGCGATGCGGTGATCGCCAGCGACACAGAAGGTCGGATCACGTTTCTCAATCCTGTCGCCGTAACACTCACCGGCTGGCAATCCGAAGAGGCCCTAGGCCAACCGATCCAGAGCGTTTTCAGGATCATCAACGAAAAGACCCGCGAGCCAGCCAAGGACCCAGTAGCGCGAGTGCTACATGAGAAACGCGTGGTCGCTCTGGCCAACGACACCGCACTGGTTACCAGAGATGGCCGCGAAGTTCCAATCGAGGACAGCGCGGCGCCGATCAAGGACAGCGCCGGTAACGCAATCGGCGTGGTCCTCGTTTTCCATGACGTCACCGAGAGGCGGCGGGCACAGGCGGCGCTGCGCGAAGCCCATGACCGGGCGGTCTGGTTGGCGCGGTTTCCCGAGCAGAATCCCAATCCGATCATCCGAGCTTCTACGGATGGGACTATTCTCTACTGCAACCCGGCCACCGCAAAGCTTCACGGGTGGAAGTGCGAGGTCGGCCAGGTTCTGCAAAATGAACTGCTCCCGTTGGTTGGCAGGGCAATTGCCGAAGGAAGAGGAGTGCAGCAGGACATACAACTGGACGAGACGGTCTACATCGTCTGGATCGAGCCGTTTCCCGAAGAACGCTACGCCAATGTGTATGGACGCGACATCACCGAGCGAAAGCGGGCTGAGCAGGCGCTGAGCGAGAGCGAGGAACGGTATCGCAATTTGTTCAACACGATGGAAGAAGGATTCTGCATCATCGAGATGATTTTTACCGCCGAGGGCAGGCCTGCTGATTACCGTTTCCTGGAGGTCAACGCGGCTTTTGAAAAACAAACCGGGCTGCATGGTGCGAAGAGTAAATTAATGCGCGACCTGGCTCCGGACCACGAGGCGCATTGGTTTGAGATTTACGGGAAAATCGCGCTGACGGGCGAACCGGTGCGTTTTATTAACGAAGCCAGAGCGCTGAATCGCTGGTACGATGTTTATGCGTATCGCGTCGGCAAGCCGGGAGACCGACACGTCGCAATCGTCTTCAATGATATCAGCGCCTACAAACGAGCCCAGGATGAACTACGCGAGCGCACTTTGCAGCTTCAGCAACTGACCGACACACTGGAGCAGCAGGTACAGGAACGGACAGAGGAACTGGCAAAAGCCAATGAAACATTGCGGCAACTATCCTTACAACTCCTCTCAGCCCAAGAAGAGGAAAGAAAGAGAATTGCCGGCGAGATTCACGATACCATCGGGGCTTGCCTGAGCGCAATCAAGTTCAAGGTGGAAAGCGTTTTCCAGGGAATCACAAAGACCCCCAATGCTCCGGTCGAATCTTTGGGAGCCATCATCCCCGTGATTCAAGAAGGCGTCGAGGAATGTCGAAGAATACAGATGGATTTACGGCCATCGATGCTGGATGACCTGGGTCTCTTGCCCACTCTCTCGTGGTTCTGCAGAAGATTTCAGACGATTTATTCTGGGATTCGCGTAGACCAGGAGGTGACGATCGAGGAAAGTGAGGTGCCCATTTCTTTGAAGATCGTCATCTATAGGGTCACCCAAGAGGCAATGAACAACAGCGCGAAACACAGTAAGGCAAATAGGTTGCGCTTGTGTTTGCTGAAAATGGATGGTAGGGTAAATCTGATGGTTGAAGATAACGGCCGGGGTTTCGACCTGGAGAAGGTGCTCGGCTCGGAGAACACAAACCGGGGATTGGGACTTACAAATATGAGGGAACGTATTGAGCTTTCCGGTGGCTCTTTCGAGATCGAATCCGCCAAGGGGAAAGGAACCGTCGTTCGTGCGTGGTGGTCCGTCTGAATGCCGCATTCGGTTGCGGAATGCGGAACGGAAGACAAAACGGACGACCTAATGATAGACTTCTTAACGAATCAACTGGAGGGGGAATATGTTAAGAGTATTGATCGTCGAGGACAATCGAATCTTCCGGGAGGCTTTCAAGAAACGCCTCGATGACCATTTCCCCTCTATCGTCGTTGAGGAGGTCGCGAACGGTGACGACGCCCTGCAGAAAATCAACAGGGCTTCCCCCGATCTTATCTTCATGGATATCCGTTTGCCGGGAGTCAACGGCCTTCATCTCACCAAAGAGATAAAAAAGAATTTCCCAGGTATCGGCATCGCCGTTCTGACAGATTTTGACTTGCCAGAATACCGTGAGGCGGCAAAACAATACGGGGCCGACCGCTTTTTTGTCAAAAGCTCCTTCGAATGGGATGAGGTTGAGGCGCTTGTTAGATCGGTTTCCCCGGCAGTACCATAACACCTTCCCCCGGGGTCGAGCCCTTATCGAAACGGACAGGGCTCATTTTTCTCCTTTGAAGTACTGACCGGGATTTTCCATGAACGTCTTGTAAATCCGGTAGTATTCCGTATCTTCGTATTGGATCGTTTTCACAGGAGTGTGATCGAAGCTGTAAATCACGGACCCAGGACAAGCTAAGAGAATCGGAGAGTGGGTGGCAATGATAAATTGAGCATGCCCCAGAGCGCCCATCTCCCGAAGGAGTTTCAGAAGCTCCAACTGGCTTTTGGGCGAGAGGGCTGTTTCCGGCTCGTCCAGAAGGTAGAGTCCTTTAATCTTGTAGCGCGCCCTGAAGAAGGACATCAGAGATTGACCGTGGGATTGGGTCAACAATGATTTTCCACCAAAGTATTCGATCTGCCCCGGATTGTCTGCCTCCCACATCTCTACCAGTCCGGCAAAATTGCGGAAGATCTGTGAGGAGAAGAAGGACCCGGGGATAATGCGATCTGTCCATTCGACCTCGATATACAGGAACAACATTTCTTCGTAGGGATTGGGATCGACACGGGTGTTCTCCGCCCCGCTCCAGATGTGGATATGGCACCCTCGGGCCAGAGCTTCCAACAGGGTGGTTTTCCCCGACCCGTTTTCCCCGACAAAAAAGGCGACGGGAGAAGAGAACGCGATGCTTCGAGTGTTCCGGAGTACGTCGATGTTGAAGGGATAATGGTCCCGGGTTGGGTATTTCTCGGATAACAACCTCACTTCCTTAAGATGCAACAACTTAGAGTGCCTCCTGAGTTGCCACAAGTTTAACACATTTCAGACCACTTTTTGAGTCGTTTACTATAACTCATCACGAATCCTGGGTGAAAATGTCGTTCCCGTGAAAACGGGAATCCAGAAAAGAGCAACATACTGGATTCCTGCTCATAACAATTGCTAAAGTCAAAACCATGCCGAACAGAAATTTCGAAGTACATCGTTTCATTTTACATTCCTCCTGTCCCGGTAGCATAGATTGAATTAAGTAACGTCGCCCTATACTTGCTCCCACCCTTTTGCCCTCTCGACGGCCATCTTCCACTTCCGGTAGAGAGATTCCCTCTGTTTCGAGCTCATCCGAGGAATAAACTTCCTCTTTACTCTGTAATTTGCGGCGATTTGCTGTTGATCCTTCCAAAACCCTACGGCCAGACCAGCAAGGTAAGCGGCTCCCAGGGCGGTTGTCTCGGTTGTCTCCTGGATGACGACCGGGACCCCGAGGATGTCGGCTTGAAATTGCATTAAAAATTCATTAGCGGCCGCCCCTCCATCCACCCGCAATTCCTTCAACTTCATTCCGGAATCCCCCTCCATGCATTCCAGAACGTCTCGGGTCTGGTAGGCAATCGACTCTAAGGCGGCCCGGGCGATATGGGCTTGCGTCGTTCCCCTGGTAATTCCCAGAATGGTTCCTCGCGCATACATGTCCCAGTAGGGTGCTCCCAAGCCCACGAAAGCTGGGACAAAATAGACGCCATCATTCGATGGGAGGCTGCTCGCTAACCTTTCGCTTTCAGAAGCCTGCTGAATTATCCGCAGCCCGTCCCGGAGCCATTGGACGACAGCCCCGCCGATGAAGACGCTTCCTTCTAAGGCATATTCAATTTTTCGGCCGATTCCCCAGGCGATCGTGGTCAGAAGGTTCTTCCTGGAAAGCACCGGCTTCCCCCCTATATTCATCAGCAAAAAACATCCTGTTCCGTAGGTGTTCTTGGACAGGCCCTTGCGGAAGCAGGTTTGGCCGAACAGAGCTCCCTGTTGATCCCCGACGATTCCCGAAACAGGAATCTTCAGGCCCATAAAGGTCGCAGGAGACGTGCTTCCGTAAATTTCACTGGAGGGTTTGACGGCCGGCAGGATTTGTTCGGGAATATCCAAATAATCTAAGATCTCTCCATCCCACGAAAGATCGTGAATATTATAAAGCATTGTACGGGAGGCGTTAGAATAATCCGTGATATGGAGTTTCTTCCCTGTCAGATTGTACACCACCCAGCTATCTACTGTGCCAAAGGCCAATTCCCCTCTTTCAGCTGCCCGGCGGATCGTTTTTTGCTGACTGAGAATCCACTGGACCTTGGTGGCTGAAAAATAGGCGTCGATCACTAGTCCAGTTTTTTTGCGAATCTTCTGGGCGAATTTCGTATTCTTAATTTTGGAACATGCCGGTGCGGTCCTCCGGCACTGCCATACAATGGCATTGTGTACGGGCCGGCCGCTCTCCCTGTCCCAGATTATTGTGGTCTCCCTCTGGTTGGTGACCCCGATGGCGGCGATTTGTTGAGGTGAGAGGTTGAGGGAATCAAGGGCCTTCCGGGCGGCTTCCATTTGCGAGTCCCATATTTCCACGGGATCATGTTCCACCCATCCGGGCCTGGGATAGATCTGCTTGAATTCCTTGGCAGCTATGCTAATTACCTTCCCCTGGCGGTCAAAAATTACGGCTCGGGAACTCGTGGTTCCCTGATCCAGGGCCATGATATATTCTCTTTCCATAACTTGATCCTCCCGGAGACAGGACTTGTTGGTCGCTTACAAAAATATATCATATCAAAACACATTTCAAGAGAGGCCAGCTCTAACTCTCTTGATCTTCCCTTTCAGTTGAGAGTCCGCCTCTTTATAACCTCAAGACCCTTTTGACCTAAGTCAAAGACAAATCGATTTTTTAATCTTATCATTTTAATCAAGATCGCTGAGGGACGGTGGCTGCGTAATCCGTTAACAGGCGGCGATCAAAAAATCTCATCCAAAGGAGGAGCGATCATGTTTTGTTATCAGTGTGAACAGACGGCAAAGGGCGAAGGATGCACAAAGGTAGGGGTTTGTGGCAAGGAATCGGATGTGGCGAGCCTTCAGGACCTTCTGATCTATGCCTTGAAAGGGTTGTCCCTTTATGCAGTGGAGGGCCGGAAGGTGGGGGTGGTTGATTCGGAGATCAACGATTTTACGTGCAAGGCTATGTTTTCAACACTGACAAATGTCAATTTTGATCCGGATCGATTTGTTCAATTGATCCAGCGCTGTGCGGCTTTAAGAGAAAACCTTAAAGAAAAGGTAAAGGCGGGCAGGGGAAAAATCAATCTCCAAGAGGGACCTGCCACCTTCACGCCGGCGGCCCGCTTAGAGGGACTCGTCAAACAGGGAGAAACGGTGGGAATCAAGTCGGATGTAACCATCGACCCTGATATTCTTTCTCTTCAGCAGATCCTCATTTTTGGAATCAAGGGTGTAGCCGCCTATGCGGATCATGCTCAAATCCTTGGTCAGCAGGACGATAAGGTCTACGCGTTTATCCATGAGGGATTGGCCGCAACCCTGAGGAAAGACTTAAGCCTGAGTGACTGGGTGGGACTGGTTCTCAAGTGTGGAGAGATCAACCTAAGGGCCATGGAGCTTCTTGACGCAGGCAACACAGGTGCCTATGGCCATCCTGTTCCTACAAAGGTTCCTCTGGGAGCTAAGCAAGGAAAGGCCATCCTGGTCTCCGGGCATGATCTCAAGGATCTGGAGGAGCTTCTCAAACAGACCGAGGCCAAAGCCATTTACGTCTATACTCATGGAGAGATGCTTCCGGCCCACGGTTATCCGGGCTTAAAAAAATATTCCCATTTTTACGGTCATTACGGAACGGCCTGGCAGAACCAGACCCGTGAATTCGCTGATTTTCCGGGCGCCATCTTGATGACCACGAACTGCCTCCAGAAGCCGAGGGATTCCTACAAGGGCAATATTTTCACCAGCGGCACAGTGGGATGGCCTGGCGTCACCCACATTTCGGGCAGAAGCTTCAAACCCGTGATCGACAAGGCTTTTGCCATGCCGGGCTTTCAAGAAGACAAGAATGGTCGCTCCGTCATGGTTGGCTTTGCAAGAAACACCGTGATGGGCGTTGCGGAAAAAGTCATCGAGGCGGTGAAAGGGAAGGCCATCCGTCACTTCTTTCTCGTGGGCGGATGCGACGGCGCCAAGGCTGGGCGTAACTATTACACGGAGTTTGTGGAAAAAGTCCCCAAGGACTGCATGGTTCTTACGCTTGCATGTGGCAAGTTCCGCTTCTTCGATAAGGACCTCGGGGATATCGGAGGCATCCCAAGGCTTCTGGACGTAGGCCAGTGCAATGACGCCTACTCGGCGGTACAGATCGCCTTAGCCTTGTCCAAGGCTTTCAACGTGGGAATCAATGAGCTGCCTCTCTCCTTTGTCCTTTCCTGGTATGAACAGAAGGCAGTGGCTATTCTCCTGACGCTCCTCTACCTGGGTGTCAAGAATATCAAGCTTGGCCCGACACTGCCGGCCTTTGTTTCACCCAACGTACTAAAGGTGCTGGTTGACAATTTCAATATCCAACCTATTTCGACAGCCGATCAGGATCTAAAGGCGGCATTGGGAAATTAAAGTACATCCCTCGAAACCCTCGTCCCCTTGTGCTAAGGGGGCGAGGGAGCATGAATTCTGACTGGGTCAAAGATTAAAAAAAATTGACTGAGAACTGAAACCGCCTCCACAAGAGCAGTATTTCCCGATGATGTCAAACTGCTCTACGTCGTGCCTTTTTTCGAGCTAAAATATTTTTCTCGTACCGAAACAGCCAAATCCGGTCGATCTGTGATGATGGCGCAAACTCGTTCGTCATTCAACAATTTCCAGATTGCTTCTTCATCGTTCACTGTCCACACGAAGACAGGCTTTTGATTTCTTCGGGCCCTTTCTAAGAAACCGAACCTTAATAATTTGAAATGGGCCACCAAGAAATCTGCTTTGGCTTTGTTACATCTTTTCATAGGAAAATACTCTGAAATTCTTGTCCGTAGCGATGCATCGAGCTTTCCTAACAGCAGGCCAACTTGAATACCGGGATAATTGTCTTTGATGATCCTTAAAGAGGGTTCATTGAATGAAGTGACGACAAATTGATCTTTTTCAAAATGCTTGGACAATAATTCAACAATTTCTACTTCGTAGTCTCTTTCCTTTAATTCGACATCAAGTTTCGTCCTTCCCCTGAACCGTCTCAAAACCTCTTCGACCGTAGGAAGATGAAATCCCCGATTTTCGGCAATTTGTTTAATCTCCCCATAAACCAAATCGTCGACAGGCTTGCCTTGAATCCGTTCGTCATGAAAGACAATTAGAACATTGTCCTTCGTTCTTCTCACATCGAACTCGATCATATCAGCTCCCAGCGCTACGGCTTTTTCAAACGATTCGATCGTATTCTCTTTCGCATAGCCCGGGGCGCCACGGTGAGCGATGATCAATTTATCGGCTATACCGGCCCCTCCTTTCTATTTTCTGGACTGTCTTCCTGCGGACACAGGCTTCATTCCTGCTGATAAACCCTGAGGTGAAATGACGACAGGCCAATGACCCGGGATGGAACTATTTTCCTTTTCACCTCAAGAGATGAATTCCAGATAGTGCCGGGCCGTCTCCTCGGGCCTCTCAAGCATTGGCATGTGGCCGCAGTCCTTCAAAATGATGACCTTAGAATTTCGGATCCCTTCTTGGAGGACCTGTGCGCTTGATACAGACAACACCCGGTCGTTATCGCCCCAGAGGATGAGAGTCTTGGCACGAATCCGCGCCATCACTGCTTCCAGCTGGTTGCCCGGGGTCGCTTCAATAAATACCTTCTTGTAGAAGTCCTTTCTCTGTACCGCTATTTCGGCGAAATAGGATTTCAGCGGAGCGGGCATAAAAGGGGGTTTGAAGAATGTGAAATCCAGCAGCTTGTCGTATTCGGAGACAGATTCGACGATGAGAGGATTGCTCCCCTTCTCGAGTTCCCGGGAGAACTGGTTCGGTTCGCGTCCGGCAACGCCAGCCGGATCCAATAGCCCGAGGGTTTGAATTTCGTCCGGGTTCGTTGCCGCGTACACGCCCGCGATCAATCCTCCCATGGAATTTCCCACCAGATGAAATTTTTTCAGGCCTATTTTCTTGACAAATTCGTGGAGTCTCTCCACCTGGGCTGCAATGGTATACTGGTCGCTCCAGATTTTCGAGCTTTCACCGAACCCCGGCAGATCGGGCGTAATCACATGATACTTTTTCGTGAGATATTTGGAAAAAAGGTTCCAGTTGTCTTTATCAGCGCCGAACCCGTGGAGAAGCAGAATGGATTCTCCTCTTCCGCCTTCGAGATAAACGATGGTGTGCTTTCCAACCAGAATAGATTTTTCGCTCAGGCCCGCGAGGCCTCTTAGCGACATAATAATGTCATTCACGATTCTATATCTCCATTAATGTTTTACCCCGAATAACCGGGAGGCGTGTATCTCTAATTTATAAATAGTTTCCCTCTCATGAATTGAGAACAAATTGCTTTGGGATGAGTTGAACATACGAAAAAGGGAGTCGTATGTCAACGAAAATCGGCTGCGGGATATAGCAGTGCTTCTTTCGTCCCTTCGAGCACCCGGCGAACCATGGAGGGATGGGAAGTGACTGAGCAGAAAGAGGAGCGGAAATGTCTCCTAGGAAATATTTTCTTTCTTCAATTCGATAAAGGCGTTCAACGTGGAAAGAATACCTTGCACATTCACAATGTAGGCATTGCACTGGATGCCGTTGCCTCGATGGTATTTGCCAAAATCCCCTCCAAAAAATTTATAGACATGGCAGGTTAGAAAAATGTTGATCGACGGGTCCATAAGATCCTTGGGCGTCAATCCGTAATCTTTGCCCCAATGTTGCCAGTTGATCTGTCCCAGACCGTAATCACCGGTCTCCTTATTGATGCTATCTTCCCTGAAATTGCTTTCGGCCATGATGATTGCTATGATTTCAAGGGGATTTACTCCATGTTTCTTGGAGGCATGGAAGATCAAACCGGCGTACCTCAACATTTTGGCCTCGGGGATCTGATTTTCGGTAATTAATCGGATCATACTCGCAAGATGCAAAACTTCTTTTACGTTGGTGTCGGCAGATTTTGTATAGGAAAGAAACTCCTCCATACCGACCGGAGCGTCGGCTCGCGCGTTCCTTTGAGCAAGAGGTGGCGCAAGAGGTGTAATGTATGCGCGCAAGACGAAAACACCGATGGCCACGATGAGAACGATTTTGGTGAGTTCCAGGACGGTGTGGAGCATTATCCTTTTTTTCAATTTCGAATGTAAGTCACTTCCCGAATGATATGGAACCACATGAATGTTGAAAAGCCTCATTTCTCCTCCTCCTCTTTTTAGATCTTGCTTTCCTCTCCTGAGAAAAAACCCTTCTGATCTATATCCTCATTTTAATGAGAGAAGGACGCAGATGAATACGAAACAGAGGGTTTCCTAATAGCTTACGAGAAAGACCTGCTACTGTAAATGGGGGGTACAATGTATTTCGTTGAATATTTGCCAGTATTTTTTTAGATTAGCCCGCGCCGCTCACGATAACCAGATTCACCGGTGCAGCCTCTTTGATTTTCCGAACCCTTGTACTACAATTCCCTCATGAAACCCGATCGGGAAAGACAAGGAGAATTTTTTATTCTCTTACAGGCTCTCCTCTGGAGCCTCTTCCCGGTGATCACTATTCTCTCCTACGGCTTTCTTCCGCCTTTGATCTCTTTCGGGTGGAGCACTCTCTTCGCGGCCCTCTTGTTTGGCGGCGTGTTAACGCTCACACATCGGTGGGGGGAGATCAGGAATCGGTCCTCCTTAAGAGACATATTGTGGGCCACGCTCTTCCTCGGCATTCTCTATTACGGCCTGGTCTTCTTCGGCCTCCGCTATACCAGTGCTGGAAACGCAAGCCTGATAGCTGCAACCGAAGTGTGCTTCAGTTTTATCTTTTTCCATGTCTGGCGGAAGGATTTCATCTCCCCTAAACATATCCTGGGGGCCATCTTCATGCTGATCGGGGTATTCATCGTTCTTTACCCCAACACGACCAAACTTCATCTGGGCGATCTGTTGATCTTAATGGCTACCATAATCGCGCCCTTTGGAAACTACTTTCAACAAAGGGCAAGGGAAAGGGTTAGCAGCGAAATGATTCTGTTCGTTCGCAGCGCCATCAGCACTCCCATCGTATTGATTTTAGCCTGCCTGCTCAGGGAAAAATTCTCGATAGCGGATCTTAAGACGTCCGCTGCCCTCATCTTGATCAATGGCCTTTTGCTGATGGGATTTTCAAAAATCTTATGGGTCGAGGGGATCCATCGGATCAGCGTAACAAAGTCCAACGCGTTAGCCAGTATTGCGCCTCCGCTGACGTTGTTATTTGCCTGGTTGATCCTGCACAATATCCCGACCTTGTTTCAATTGCTCTCCATCGTTCCGATATTGTTTGGTATGGCCCTTCTAAGTATGAACAAACGTCCCGGCACCGGGCACCTGACCTGACAGGTAATAACGAACAGCGATATGGTTGACATTTAATGGGCTGAGTGTTAGGGGAAATAAAACACTTGTCCCTTCTTTGCCAGCCTCGAGGGGTGAAAGGAGGAAGGGATGTTTTTCTCCGTTCAGAAGGAGTTATTCGATATCCTACCTGGTCTCGCCATCGGGATGGTGTGTTGGGTGAAGTGGGAAGAAAGCGGGCCGATGAAATCATCCTCGATCTCTCTCAGTTGATTCCTCGTTATTTAGGAGGAACCCTCTTGTCGGCCGTCCTCACGAGCGAAAAACCTTCGGTTGAGTTTCAGATTTAAAACGCAACCGTGAAACGGGATCCGCAAAATAAAAAGGGAAGAGTGCGCCTCTTCCCTTTTTAAATCTTTCTCTTTCCTCCAGAGGATAGTTAACCTTCTTTAATGGGGCGGGATTAGTAGCCTTTCTTCTGAACCTCGGCTACGCCTTCATCCACTGTGAAGACGGCACCGCATTTCGGACATTTAACCTTTGCATCCTTCGAAACCCCTGCGCACCCAAAAGAAAAAACTGCTAAAATCGCCAATGCCAAAAAGATGCTCACCCATTTCCTCATTACCCTTCACCTCCTTTCATTATATGCAGAGAAATCGCAAGGCAGAATACACTATAGAGAAAACGGATAACAAAAATCCGTTTCTATGTCAAGAAAAAAATAAAGATTTCTTTCCCCCCCTTGGATTTCCCTCCCCCTATTTCTTTTTCTTAGGTTTGGCCTTCTTCGTTGTCTTCTTTGCCTTAGGATGCTTCATGCCACATGACATATTCTTGTCACCTCCCTTAACCTTTTATCATATTGATTTATTTATCTCTTTTAAATTAGTATTTGTCAAGAGTTTTCTTATGGACACCAACCACTGAAAGCGATTGGAAGGGAAATATGATGAAAAAGATCCGGACAGATGGGAATAGCGGTTGATTTGAAGAATTTTGAATAAAATACTTTAATCATACATCTAAAGAAATAATTGAAAAACCCGTCTTACCGATAAGGTGCAATCAACAAAATCAAGTCTCATGGAAAAGTACGAAAAGGCAGTCTGTTATCAAGAACTTCCACAAAGGGGAGGAGCGTTTTTTGGATGTCAAAGCTAATCTCTTAACTAAAAATGAAGGGAGAAAGATGAAAAAAGTTCTATTTATTTTCTTTATATTTATTTTCGCCTCCTCTGCATCGGCGACCGTCCAAGCCCCTTCCGGAACCATCAGCGTTGGCACCCAGTCTGGAGAGACAGCAACCCAGCCACCTCCGATTGCGCAGGTATTGATCCGTGAGGGAGATTTCGCGATCCAGTTGGCTGAGGCACTTAAGATGGGACAGGCCAAAAACGAGCCTGAAGCTCAGAGCGCGTTGGCCTCGGCCGGTATTGCCCCTAAAAACGGATGGATCGCCGATTACCCCATGACGCCTGACATCGTCGGAGAGCTGCAAAATGCCGTCGGAAAGGCAGCGGATTCCGGCAAATTGGGGATGAAGAAGGTGGAGGCTTTAAAGGCATTCCGGACAACTTTGGTGGAACTTCAATTGCCAATCATCGCTCAACTCCCCGAGAGATACGCTGAAAGTCCGTCTCCGGCAACGCCCCAGTACGCTGAGCCCTCTGTGATCGAAAATTACTACGATATCGAGGGTCCTCCTGTGGTGACCTATTATCCCCCTCCCTGGGATTATTACTACTTGTACGCCTGGGTGCCCAGCCCATTCTGGTGCTCCGATTTTTTCTTTCCGGGGTTCTTTGTTCTTCACGATTTCCATAGAGTGGTCTTCGTGCATCAGCATCCACACGTCGTCACCAATCACATCACCGATCCCAGGACCGGAAGCATCTCCGCCATTGATCCTGCGAGGAGACGCGACGGAAGCATTTTGGGAGGCAAAGAGACCCCTCGTAGGGCAGCTTTTAACTCTACGGAGGCAAGGATGGGTGCCCGATCAATCTTCGAGAACAGCCGTAACCGCGTGGCTTTGAGCCATCCTTCAGCGCCGGCCACAGGGAGAGGACTTAACGCAAGAAATATGCGGGGCGGAAACCATCCCGGTTCATCCGGGCCGGGGAACAGAGGTTTTTCGGCGTCCCATCCCCGGAGCAATCATGGGAGTAATTTCGGCCGCGGAGGTTCCCGGTTTTAGCTCAAGACTATTGGACCTTCCCTCCATCATGATGGCGACACACCCTCGATAGAAGGAGTAACCGATCGAATAAAGCTGCAGGCCTGTCAAGGATGAGATTGACTCAAGACGAGCTCGGCCAGACATTCCGTAATATCCCGGACGATATCATCAGGGACACCATCCAACGCTTTGGATTGCACGCGCAAATCAATCGGATCATTCACATAATCAATAGTGACAAAACGACCAGCTGGGGTGAGGGAGATTTCGGTAGAGAACAATTCGAGCCCACACAGATGGGCAATAGAAGAAGTGATGGTCCGCAAGGATTCGAGATGATATCGCGTCTCCTCATCAGAAAGAACAGGGGCATAAATATGTGTGTCGTTATCCCACCAACATGGAGACACCTTTCCGGTACAATAGATGACTCGAAACCATGCCTTTCGGGAACCAAGCCGGACCGGGATGACGCGAGCCTGAACCAGATACCTCTGAGAGTGGAACTGCTGCCGGGCAGCAAGCACCTGATCCAGCGAAGTCGCTTCGGTGATCACCCCATCTCCGCCCCCTCCGTATGCAGGTTTGATGATGAAGCTTTCCCCCAGCGAAGTCAGATCCATTTCCGAGAGCACGGGCTGCTCATCATAAGACGGAAGGATGAGGGTGAAGGGTGTGTCCGTATGCGGGCTGACGGCTTGATGCATGGCAATCTTATCCCATGCCCGGCATGCCGCTGCGTGAGAGTTGATATGATGAACAGCATGACGATCGGCCCATTCAACTAACGGAATAAAACGCGGGTCTGCATCGGCCGCCCGATCAAAGAACGTCCTGAAGGTAATCTCTTCATTTCCAAGGGACTGGATCATCTCCTCGAGATTTTCGGGGGTAATTTGCAGCAACGATAATCCTCGTGATTTGCATGCCAGATCAAGCAGCTCGACAAAGTCAGCGTCGTATTCCCAGTTCCATGTCAGGCAAAGATCATAGCGATTCATGGTCAACGATTTGTAAAACCCTTCTTTGAAAAGTCGCTATCCGCCGGGGTTAGTGAACCTCCTATTCTTATCACGTGATGACCCAGTCGAGATGGATAGTCGGCAAAAAGAATTCTACTCGACCGGCTTCCCGGGCTCGAGGGGAATCTCGAACTCCCAGAGAGTCGCGCCTGACCCAAAATAAATTTTTCGTCCGAGTATCGCCATCCCCGAATCAATTGCGGCGGTGGGTTTTACGACAGCGGAGATCTGATCGTTTTTGGGATCAATGAAAAAGATGGCCTCCTTCGCCAGTCCATATAGTCTCAAGTCCGGTCCAAGTTGTAAGGAGACTTCCACCGGTTCTTTGAATCCGAGAGCAAGAATCTTCTTAATCTCTTTCTTCTCTGGATCAAAGACAAAGACCTTTTCATTGTCTGTGATTCCATAAACCATTCCATCTGCCGACACGGCGAGGGAAAGGATTGTCTTAACTTCGGGAACGGGAACGATCTCAAAAATCTTTTTTTCCTCTTTCGGATCCCAGAGAATAAGCTTCGCCTCCTTTTCCACAGCCCGTGTCCCAGTCCCACCTCTTACAGAGCCTCCCGCTGCCATGAGGTCTGATTTATCAATATAGGCAAGGGAGGCGATGCTCTGATTCTGGATGATGTTGCGATAGACTCTTTTTTCCTTTTTCTTCGGATCGTAGACGCCGATGGCGCCCCCCAGGAGCCCGTAATCAGGGTAGCCTCCGATATACACGTTTCCATGAGGCCCGCTCACCATCGCTCTCGGTCGGTAGAGTTCTCCTCCCATGGGCCCTAAGTCCCTCGGGTTGGCATCTTCGTTGTCGCCAAATCTGAGGGGTTTGTTCGGATCGTAGACGGACAGCCTGGCCTCTGGGTAGGAGCAGAGATAAAGCCTACCGTCAAGGGTCCCCATGGAGTAAACCTCTCCGTCGGCCATGGAGGCCTTGCCCAGATTTTTGAAAGATGAAGCGCGGGGATCATAGGCGAAGAGCCGAAGGGGAAGCATGCTGCTCCCGTAAACCTTGCCTTCCGGTCCTGTGCCGACGACGAAGATAGAGGCACCCGCAGCTTCATACCGGAGGGGAATTTCCTTCCTTTCCTTCGTGGTTGGATTCTCAATCCGGAGGAGGTTTCCGTCTATGGAGCGAAACGTCCGTCCATCCGGCAGGTCACTTTGAGGAAAAGGAATATCGGATTTGGAGATCTCCACCCGTCTTTCTCCTTCGATTTGAAACCACGAATCGGAAGTGGAAAGTTTGAAATAAATCTTTCCGTCCCTTCCCTTTATCAAATTCACACGACCTGGTTTTCGGCTTTCCAGCGGGATCATAGAAATCTTGGTTTTTCTCTCCGGATCGAAGACGACAATATCCATCTTCTCAAACTGGATGGCACAGTAAACCAATCCATCCTCCCCCGCCGTGGGATAACAGTAGAACTGATCCGGGTCCATTCGACCAAAATTCTCAGTGACCCCGGTCTTGGGATCATAAGAAAAAAGCTTTGCGGAAGGGTACGTCCCTCCCCAGATCTTCCCATCCCTTGCCGTTGTGATTTTACAGATGAAAGACTCAGACTCTCCGGCAGGTTGTCCGAGATCCTCCCATTTTTCGGCCCTCGGATCGAAACGCAGAAGGTGTGCAGAATAATAACTCCCGAGATACATGCGATTTTCATGATCGATGGTGAATCCCCATGAACCCATCTCAGAGGAAAGGGGACCGTTGAATTGTCGGGTCTGGCCTGTATCGGGATTGACGGCGAGAAGGAATAGAGGAGCTTCGTACTGTCCGAAGGAAAGGTAAATCGTATCCATGGCCCCCGTCTTTCCAGGGCCGACAAACGTCCCCCAGCAGATGGCCTCCCTCACCGCTACGCCGAGGTTTTTTTGAGCGAAGGAAATCTTTGAAAAAGCGCTCAGGGCGAGGAAAACGAAGAGAAGCACAAGAAATCGAAATCCGCGCAACCGTCCAGCGCCATGGTCTGGTTTTGGAAGGCGGCGCCCCCCTTCTTTAAGAAACTGTCTCGTAATCGAATGGATGTAGGAAAAAACGGGACAAACAGCCGGATTCCAAAGCTTTAGAATCCGTACGTTTAATATTAGAGGGAATGGTCGTCGCCACAAGAAGGTCAATTCTTTCATGGCCTTGAAGACCCTGAGTTTCACGACTAAAGGTTGCGCCCTAAAGCTTTTTCACCCGTCTGTCTATCCCGTTTTTTAGAATTTCCGGCGCTCATCCCAATGACGACGCAGTCTCTAAAGTGAGAGAAGGAGGCTAAACGATTGGCTCCGTTTCTGAAGCACTGGGAATATCCGGAGGCTCCGGCGAAGGTAAAGGTGCTTTGGGTTTTGGTTTTTTGGGGCGTGAACGCCAGTGAGGCTTCGGGGTTTTCCTTCCCTTCTGTTCTTTCGACTCCTTCGATTCTTCCGCGGCCTCCTTTTTCTGGTCCTTTCCAAATCCGATGATGACATACGTTCCGCTTCGGGTATCCGTTCTCAGCTGAATGATGCCTTCTTTCTCGGCATCTTCAAGGAGATCGCTGAAAGTACGATAGCCATGATAGGACTCATTGAAAGAGGGTTTCTTTCGCTTCATCGTCTCTTTCACCATCGAGGACCAGAGCACTTCCTTGTTCTCGCGGACGAGGGCGACCACGGAGTCCACCAGGAGTTGAAAAGCCTCCTTCTTCTTTTCGGGAAGATCCTGTTCGATCTTAGGAGGAATACCAAGGGGTCGCTCTAAGTCTTCGTAATAAATAAACTCGTCGCAGTTGTCGACCAGAAGGTTGGAACTCGATTCCTTCATCCCGAGTCCGATCACCCGCTTGCCGTTTTCCTTCAGCTTGGAGACGAGCGGGGAGAAATCGCTGTCACCTGACACAATCACAAAAGTATCAATGTGCTCTTTCGAATAACAGAGGTCGAGGGCGTCCACGCAGAGCCGGATGTCTGCGGAGTTCTTTCCGGTCATCGCACGTTTTGGGATCTCGATCAATTCGATGGCCGCCTCGTGAAGGGGCTTCTTATACTCTGCATAATCGGCCCAGTCCGCATAGGCCTTTTTCACGATGAGCTTCCCTTTCTCAACCAGGCGCTCCAAGACCTTCTGGATCTCAAATCGTCTATCCCTCTTGCCTCTGAAACCCAGGGCCAGGTTCTCAAAATCGATGAAGACCGCTAAGGTGTGCTCTCCTTCAGGCATACATCGCTCCTCTCTTCTCGATTTACAAACCATCCTACAATTAAATTGAAAATTTGTAAACAAGAGAAAAATGGCGGGTACGCAGCCAGGGACCCCGGCAGGTCGCCTCATGCGACGAAAACGTTAACTCAACATCTGGAGAGAATATCCCTCCGATTTAAACCCCTTTCTGATCTCCCGGATATGGTTGGGACCGCGAGTCTCTAACATCAGTATGACTTTTGAAAATCCAATCGGAATATCCTTGGCTGCCCGCTCGTGGATGATATGAAGGATGTTGGCCCGGTGTTGGGCGACCAGTGTGGTGAGTCTTGCCAGTGCTCCTGGAACATCTCTTAAAAGGATGCTCATGCGTACCAGCCTTCCTGTTTGGGCGAGGCCTTTCTCAAGGATTCGATCGAGGAGGTGAAAATCGATGTTTCCCCCGCTGATGAGCAAGACGATCTTTTTCGCTCTGATCTTCCATCTTTTCAACAGGAGCGCAGCCAGCGGGGTGGCTCCCGCACCTTCTGCTACGATACGTTTTCTCTCCATCAACATGAGGATGGCTGAGGCGATCTCATCCTCTCCAACGGTGATCATCTCATCGACTCCTTTTTTGATCAGAGGGAAGGTGATCTCTCCTACTTTTCGGAGGGCAATGCCATCGGCTAAGGTTGGTCTCACCTTCACCTCCACAACCTTTCCTCTCTTAAAGGAATAAAAAGCGGAAGGGGCATGGATCGACTGAACGCCGATCACCTTCACGTCAGGTCTTCTTTTCCTGACGACGGCGGCGATGCCCGAGATCAGTCCTCCGCCTCCCGTTGGGACGACGATCGCCTCTACTCCGGGGACTTCCTCGAGAATCTCGAGACCGATCGTCCCCTGGCCCGCGATCACCTGCTCATCGTCAAAAGGATGGATAAGGGATTTCCCTCCCTTTGCCAGCTTCTTCGCATAACCGAGTGCCTCATCCGTATTCTCACCGAAGAGGATCACTTCCCCGCCGTAGGCCTGGGTGGCCATCTGTTTGGCAAGAGAAACCCCCTCGGGCATGACAATGGCCGAGTGGATCCCCAAAATGGACGAAGCCAGCGCCACCCCCTGGGCATGGTTTCCTGCGGAGGCAGCCACCACTCCCCTTTTCTTCATCGAAGGAGTGAGCTGCGACAATTTATAGTAGGCCCCTCTGATTTTGAAAGAGCCTGTCTTCTGGAGATTCTCCAGCTTGAGAAAGACCTCTTTCCCGGTCCGCTTTGAGAAGGTATCGGAATAGATCATTGGAGTCCGGAGGATGATCTTCTGAATCATCCTCTGTGCAGCTTCAACTTCTTCCCAAAGCTTCATCTTTCAACGACCCCCTTTTCTCAACAGGCTGATCCGCGGCATTCCTGAGACAGGATGCTGGTCAATCCACACCTCGCAGCCGTAGACGCTTTCGATATTCTCTTTGGTCACGACCTCCTCGGGAGTCCCCATTTGATAAATTCTCCCTTCCTGGAGAAGTATCAGCCTGTCACAAAATTCAGAGGCAATGTTCATATCGTGAGAGGCCATGACAATCGTTAGACCTCTCTCTCGATTGAGCGTGAGGATGAGGTCGAGAAAATCGATCTGGTGCTCGATATCCAGATTGGCGGTGGGTTCATCCAGAAGAATGACCTCGGGTTCTTGAGCCAGGGCCCTGGCGATGAAGACCCTCTTTCTTTCTCCGCCGGAGAGTTCCTCTACGGGCCTTTCGGAAAACGGAAGGATCTTC
Organism: Syntrophaceae bacterium UBA1163; assembly: GCA_002311635.1. Classification (GTDB taxonomy): domain Bacteria; phylum Desulfobacterota; class BSN033; order BSN033; family UBA1163; genus UBA1163. The sequence goes on along the minus strand of DBZJ01000021.1, from coordinate 9,212 downwards.
GTCCACTCCATCGCTTTTCTTGCAATCTCCAGATCCTTTTCGCTTTCGAACAGGAGACGCCCAAGATAAGGAGACCTTCCCATCAGGACCGTTTCGAGGACGCTGAAAGGAAAAAGAAGCTGAGTCTCTTGGGCGACCACCGCAATTCTCTTGGCGATATCCCTTCGGTCCATCTTCTTCATGGGAACGAGCTCGAAGAGAATCTCTCCCCTCTGCGGTGCAAGAAGGCCATACAGGAGCTTCAGGAGTGTGGTCTTCCCTGATCCATTGGGCCCGATCACTCCAACGAACTCCCCCTTCTCCACGCGGAAAGAGACTTCCTGGAGCACCCACGCTTCATGATAACGGAAGGAAATGGAATGGGCTTCGATCATAATGTTCTGATCGCCTTTCTCGTCCTGAGAAGGTAGATGAAAAAGGGACCTCCAAAGGCCGCCGTAACCACGCCCACGGGCAATTCCACGGGAGCGAGCAGAGTTCTGGCAAAGGTATCGCATGCGACGAGAAACGAGGCGCCTATCAAGGCTGAAGCCGGAATGAGGAGGCGATGGTCAGGGCCGAAGATCAGCCGAACAGAATGAGGGATGATCAAGCCGACGAAACCGATCAGCCCGCACACGGAGACGGATGCCGCCGTGATCAAAGAGGCAGAGAGGTAAGAAACCAGTTTCAGCCTCTCCACATCCACTCCCAACTGGACAGCGCTCTCTTCCCCGGAGAGGATGAGGTTCAAGTGGCGAGCGCGGAGATAAAGAAGGAAGACCCCCAGCAGAATATAAGGAAAGATGATGAGAATCGACCGAGCGTTGGAGAAGCTAAAGTCTCCCATCAGCCAGAAGATGATCGTACGGAGTTCCTCTTTTTGGGAGAGGGAGATGAAAAACATGATGAGGGCTGAGAGAAAGGACCCGACGATGACCCCTGCCAGCAAAAGCGTATGCGGATGAATTCTTCCTTCCTGTCTTCCGCAATAGAAGACAACCACGATGGACAGGAGCGCTCCTAAGAAAGAAACCAGGGGAAGGCCGAAAGAAGATACCCCGAGTCCCAATAGAATGGCGATGATGGCGCCCACGGCTGCGCCGCTGGATACGCCGAGAATATAAGGATCGGCCAGAGGGTTTCTCAGGAGGGCTTGGAACGTGGCCCCTGAAACAGAAAGGCCCGCTCCCACAAAGCCTGCCAGAATCGCCCGGGGAAGTCTAAGGGAAAGAATGATGGTCCGCTCCGTCTCATTCCCTGCTCCCTTGAGACCCAGAATGGCCCGAAAGAGAATGCGGATGGAACGAAGGGGTGGGACTTTTACGCTTCCCATCGTGATCGATATCAGGATGATTACGATCAGGACAAACCCGAGAAGAATGGAAATGGTCAGGACTTTTTTTAATGTGATGATTTTCATCTAAATCTCATTGAAAAATTATCAATAGTAGTGGGCACCATAAAAAGGTAACATCAAAAAGGTGTCATTGCGAACGAAACCCTGCACCGCATGGCATACAGGGCGAAGTGAAGCAATCCCATAAGATTGCCGCGTCGCCTTGCTCCTCGCAATGACTGCTTTATTAATGCCTTTACGATGGCAATAGCTCTTGATCACTTTGCGTTATTTCTTATACTTTTCCGGATGCAGAACGCTTGCGAGCTCCTCCAGACCGTCAATGATGCGCGGGGATGGCCGGTCGAGCAGGTCAGAGTCGATGAGGTGAATTCGGCCATTTTTAACGGCTGGGATGGTCTTCCAGCGAGTCCATTCCTTAAGGATCTTCTGATAATCCCCTTTAGGGTTCATGGAACTGATCACAATCACCTCCGGAGACCTCTTTAAAATCTCCTCCATTCCCAGTCGAGGATATACCTCTTTCTCTTTTCCCGCAATGTTTTCACCCCCGGCAAGCCGGATCAGGTCATCTGCGAAACTCCCTTTCCCTGCCGTCACAATGGGGATATCTCCGATCTGGATAAAAACTTTAGGCCGCGGAAGGCGTTTGGTGAGATCCATCACCTTCTCACATCTCTTTCTCATTCCCTCGATGATCGCCCTCGCTTCCTTTTCTCGATTCACGACCTGGCCGATATGGGCGATGCACTGGAGGATGTCCCTAAAGTTTTTCGGATAGATCACATAAGTCGGAAACCCCAATTTCCCTAAGCGGTCCACCATATCCCGGGTATTTCCAGCACCGGTGGCAATGATGAGATCAGGGTTGAGGGCGGCGATCTTTTCAAAATCGAGACGGATATAACTCCCGACGCGAACTTTGGCCCTAGCCTTTTCAGGAAAGTTGGATTGAACCGAGACGCCCGCAATCTCTTCGTCGAGGCCCAGGCTGAAGAGAATTTCCGTGATATTGGGAGCCAGGGAAACGATTCGCTTCGGAGGAAAAGCAACCGTCACTTCTCTTCCGACTTCATCTGTAAACGTTTTCGTGGCAGAATAGGAAGTTGAAAATGAAAAGAAGACGGACAGGAATAGCACCAAGAAAAAACTTCTTCTCCCCATCTCTCCACCGGGAAAGGCTTCTCCTCTCCGCTCCCTTCGACTTCCCATTAGCTCCCTGAAAAGATTGCTTGAAAAACGTACCAGGCAATCTGAGGATTTTCTTTAAATCGTCGAATCGAATAGGCATACCAGGACCGCCCGAAAGGAACATAAACGCGCAGTCTGTGCCCGTCCGCAACGATCCTATCGCGAAGCCTACCCTTCACACCGTAAAGCATCTGAAACTCGTAGTCGGATCTCGGAAGATTCATCTCTTGAATATATTGATAGGCGCCGTTTACCAGAAAATCATCATGGGTCGCAATGCCCACATAGCACTTTCCTTCGAGAAGCCTTTTAAGAAGCTTTAGATAATTGAGACGGATTTCCTCTTTGCCTCTGAGGGCGATGGCATCCGGTTCAATATAAGCTCCTTTGCAAAGCCTGACATTTGCCTTCACGGGGATCAGTCTCAGGACGTCTTCCTCACTTCGCCGCATATTCGCCTGGATGACCACACCCACGTGTTCAACCCCTTCAGACCGAAGCCTTTCGTATAATCCCAATGTTTCGTCCGTCGTGGATGAGTCTTCCATATCAATCCGTACAAAGTTGTTGTACCCGGAGGCGATGCCGAGCAACCGCTTTACGTTTGTACGACAGAACTCCTCATCGATCTTCAGCCCGAATTGAGTAAGTTTAATCGAGAGATTTGCATCCAGACGATTGTAATGGATTGAATGAAGAACTTCCTCGCACGCTCCGACCGCTGCCAGAGATTCTTCACGGGTCCCGACATTTTCGCCGAGGACATCCATCGTTCCCATCATACGTTTTGAGTTGACGGCTCTTACAACACGGACGGCATCGTCCAGTTCTTCACCAGCGATGTAGCGCATGGCAAAGGGTTTCACCAGAGGTCTGGGGAGAAGCTGAATAGCGGATAAAATCAATCGGTTTGCCGGATTCATTTGAGTCAGGCGATGCCATCTCTTGCGAATCCCCCCATCTCCCCGGTCTATACAAAGAGGGGCGAGGGGGGACTTATGATTTTCCTGGTTCGCCCCTACCTGCCGGTGGGCAGGAGCGACGAACCCGTCATGCAGAATTTGTTTTAAAAATTTAGCAAGCTGACTTCCCTCTGTCAATAATAAATTCCCGGTCGCCGACGTTATCGCGATTCCATATCTTTCTTTGGCCCGGGCGACCCAAATTGACAGGCGGAAAAAATTATAGTATTTTTAATGACATAACCTCTCAACCCTCTCGTTGGAGGCTTTGTCGCAACGCTGCCTTGCTGGAAAAAACATCCTGTCCGGAACCGTTTTTTTTCATTGCGACATCGTCTCACAGGGGGAGAGCCTGCGCGCCGCTGGCAGGGGCGGGGTGAGGGGGAGATCAGGCGCATGGAAAGAGAATTACCGCGAAGGATGGTGATGGATTGAAGGAATTCCTTTCTCTCGTTTCAAAACCGGTCAGGTATCTTGGCCAGGAGGTCCATTCGATCAGAAAAGATCCTGCCGAAGTCAAGTTGAAGTTCTGCCTTGCCTTTCCGGATGTCTATGAAGTGGGAATGTCTCATCTGGGAATACAGATTCTTTACCATATTCTAAACACGAGAAAAGAGGTCGCCTGCGAAAGGGCGTTTGCGCCCTGGGTGGACATGGAAAACGTCCTGAGAAGGAGACAGATTCCTCTATCCTCCCTCGAATCCTCGATCCCACTCAATCAATTTGACATCGTGGGCTTCTCTCTCCAATACGAACTCTGTTTTACCAACGTTCTCAATATGCTCGCCCTCTCCAATATTCCTCTGTTCTCCACAGACAGGGATAGCCGGTTCCCCATCATCGTCGCCGGAGGGCCTTTAACCTTCAACCCAGCCCCCATCGCTGACTTTTTTGATGCCCTGGTCATCGGAGATGGCGAAGAGGTAGTTTTAGAGATCTGCAAGATCGCACTTCAATCGAAAGAGGCTGGGGCGAAGAAAGAGGATTTTTTGAAATCCCTCTCTCAGCTGGAAGGGGTCTACGTCCCCAGTGTGCAAAGAGAGGGGCAAAAGATACGTAAAAGAGTTGTCGCCGACATCAACCAGACTCCGTTTCCCACCTGCCCGATCGTCCCTTACATGAAGGTGGTTCATGACCGTCTTAATATTGAGATCGCAAGGGGTTGTAAAAGGGGCTGCCGCTTCTGTGAGGCCGGGTTCATCCACCGGCCTTACCGTGAGAGAAGTCCGGAGAGCATCCATGAGATCCTCGACGCCTCGCTCAAGCAAACAGGTTACGAAGAGCTGTCTTTGCTGTCTCTTAGCGCGGGAGACTACTCTTCTATCGAGCCCCTTCTTTCCGACCTCATGGATCAGCTTGAATCGAAGAAGGTGGCTGTCTCTTTTCCTTCGCTAAGGATCGAGAGTGTGGTGGGACATCTGGCGGAAGAGGTGAAACGGGTGAGAAAAACCGGGTTTACGGTCGCACCCGAGGCTGGGACCGAGCGACTTCGAAGCGTCATCAATAAGGAGTTGGACGAAAGGGTCTTTTTTCAAGGCCTCTCGGACCTCTTCTCAAAAGGATGGAAGAATATCAAGCTCTATTTCATGATGGGACTTCCGACGGAAAAGGAAGAAGACTTAAGGGGGATCTTCGAACTGACCAAAAAGATCACTTCCTTAGCAGAGAGACAGAAAATCCATCCCAATATCAACGTCAGTGTCTCTACTTTCGTACCCAAGCCACACACGCCTTTCCAGTGGGAAGCCCAGATCCCTTTGGAGGAGATGAAGGAAAAACTTCATTTGGTCAGGGATGGGGTAAAGAAGAATCATCTGGGTTTTAAGTGGCAAGATCCTCATCTCAGTTTTCTGGAAGGAATTTTCTCAACGGGCGACCGAAACTTTTCCAGGGTCTTGGCGGAGGCGTACCGCCTGGGATGTCGCTTCGACGGCTGGAGTGATCAATTCCGATATCCCTTGTGGGAAGAAGCCTTTCAAAAGGCAGGACTGAAGATGGATGCCCATACCCGAAAGAAAGAATTCGAGGATGTCCTTCCATGGTCTTTCATCGAAACGGGGATCGATGCTCGATTTCTTTGGGAGGAATACCGGAGAGGCCTCGAAGAGAAGACCAGCCCTCCTTGCGTGGCGGACCATTGTCACCGATGCGGGATTTGCAACGGCAAAACCATCGTTGTGAGAGAGGGCAGGTCGGCGGAAGTGAAGGGTCCCGAGAAAGCGGCCCCAAGAGATACCCCAAAAAGAGACATGAAGAAAAAGATTCGATTAAAATTCAGCAAGGTGGGAGAGATGCGATTCCTGAGCCATTTGGAACTGGCGCATCTTTTCTATCGCGCATCCAAAAGGGCCGGCCTTTCTCTCTGCTTTTCCGAGGGATTTCACCCGATGCCCAAGATCGTCTTCGCCACAGCCCTTCCGGTAGGAATGGAGAGCTTGACGGAGATTGTGGATATGGAGTGCGATGCGAAAATCACTCCGCCTGAAGTTGCGGAGAAACTGAATCAAACTCTGCCACCGGGAATTGAGATCAAGGAAGCGGAGGAGGTTCCACTCTTTTTCCATCTCTCCTCTTTACACGATTCGTCTGTCTACTGGGTACCCCTGGATCATCTTCTTTCACAAGAAGAAACGATCTCAAAGGTCAAGGAGATTTTGGATAAAAAGGAGTTCTTCATTCACCAGGAGAGAGATGGAAAGAAAAGAAGTGTGGACATCCGACCTCTCATTGAAAAAATGGAAATCAGGAAGAAGCCAGGGGAAGAGGCCCAATGGGGAATGGAACTCGCGCTTCGAAGGACGAACGGAAGAACGGCGAAACCTGTTGAGATTGTGGGGGCCGTATTGGATTTGGAAGGAGAGCCCTTGGCTCAATTGAAAGTTGTCAAGTTGGAATAAAGGCTCATCTTTATTATCCCCCTTTGGAAAAGGGGGATGAAGGGGGATTTTTGAAAACAAGTGCTTTCTTACGATAGGCAGTTGGAATCGTTATCGCAGCATCTAAGAAAAAATATGACAGATGCTGAAAACATGCTATGGTCAAAATCTCCCCTCTCCCCTCTTTGCCAAAGAGGGGAAAAACGGGAGAAATGGTCCACTCGATTACGCGAAGAGCCGGAATAAAAAACCGAGTTAAGGATTACAGAAGGCACCTGAAGCCGCAGGTTGAAAATCCCGCCTTTGGCGGGACTGAAATGTAAAATCTGAAATTGGCGAGAGCGCCCATGGCGAATGAACTAATCATTAACGTGACGGAATACGAAACAAGGGTTGCCCTGTTAGAGGATCGCGTCCTTGCCGAGCTTTACATCGAGCGCGCCAAGGACCGGGGGATCATGGGAAATATCTATAAAGGAAAAGTGGTGAAGGTCCTGCCGGGGATGCAGGCCGCTTTTGTGGATATCGGCCTGGAAAAAGCCGCCTTCCTCTACGTCGCGGATGTCCACGGGGGGATCGAAGACTATGAGGACATGGGCTTTCAGGGGGAAGAGATGCCGGCCTATTTCAGCAGCCCTTCCTCACAGATTCAGGACCTCCTCTCCGAAGGCCAGGAGATATTGGTTCAGGTTTCCAAAGAACCCCTCGGCACGAAGGGGACGCGAATCACCTCCCACACCACATTGCCCGGCAGGTATCTTGTCTTCATGCCCCTGGTCGATCATATCGGGGTTTCGAGAAGGATTAAGGATGAAAAGGAACGGAAGAGACTGAGAGAAATCGTCCAATCAATAAAATCTCCCGGCGGCGGCTTCATCGTCAGGACGGCCAGTGAAGGGGCATCGGCGGATGAAATTCGAGCCGATATGGAATTCCTCCTCCAATTCTGGAACAATATCCAGAAGAAAAAAGAGAATTCGCCGGCCCCCTCGTTGATCCACAGTGATCTGACCATGGTCCTCCGCGTCATCCGGGACATCCTTTCCCCTCAGGTCAACCGAATCATCATCGACTCTAAAGAAGAATATGATCGTATTCTCTCCTTCATCAACACCTATATGCCCAAACAAAGATATGAGATGAGCCTCTACGAGAACAAGGAGCCGATCTTCGACGCTTACGGAATTGAGATGGAGATCGACAAAATCCTGGGGAGTAAGGTCTGGCTCAAATCGGGGGGGTACATCGTCATCGATATGAGCGAAGCCCTGGTGCCGATTGATGTGAATACAGGAAGATATGTGGGAAAGAGAAATTTGGCGGACACCATTCTCAAGACCAACCTGGAGGCAGCGAAAGAGATCGCCTACCAGCTGAGACTGCGGAATATCGGAGGGATCATCATCATTGACTTCATCGATATGGAAAGAGAGGGAGACAGGGAAAAGGTTTATCAGGCTTTCGAGGAAGCTCTGAAGAAAGATCGTCAGAAGACGAATATCTTTAAGATCTCAGAATTAGGCTTGGTGGAGATGACCCGGAAGCGAACCCGGGAAAATATCTCCCGGATCCTGGGCGAGTCCTGTCCCTACTGTGAGGGAGCAGGGCTGATCAAGTCGAAAACCACGGTCTGCTACGACATCTTCCGAGAGATCGAAAGAACTTCTACGGAATTGGGGGGCCATAACATCATGGTCGAGGCCAATCCGGAGATCGCCGACCTCCTTTACGAAGAGGAGAGGGCGGGCGTGGAGGAATTGGAGAAAAAACTGAGGAAAAAGATTGTCATGAAGGGCAAGCCCGGATTCCACCAGGAGCAATTCAACATCATCGAGATTTGATCTTTCATTCCATTTTTGATAGATTGGGGTATCCTATATTTGATGAAAATCTGCCTACGCCATCTGCCTTCTTTGGTGAAATAGTATGATAGGAGGGCATTAAAGCGATGAGTTTGAAAAAAGAGCCTATTCTCAAAAAGAATGGGCTTTTTTGTTTTTACTCTCACGAAATTCACGAATCACGAATCCTGAGTCACGCCTGCGTGCCATGAGGTTACAAACTTGAAGTCGCAATTTGCGACTTCAAGCGCAGGCCTGAACCGGTCGCAACTTGCGACCGTATAGAAGATCATCTTGAGGTGCCAATTTGGAACTTCAAGAATATAATATTTCTAATTGACAAATACATATAAAATACATATAATTGTATGGAAGTTGTTTGAGATACTAGAAAGGCCGCAAGGAACATTCGGAATCATGGCATCGAGTTTTCCCATGCCGCCACTGTATTTGATGATCCGATGGCCGTGACGATAGAAGACACCCGACATGGTGAACAACGCTTTATAACAGTAGGGGTAGATATCATAGGAAGGATATTAGTGGTTGTCTACGCTTATTCAAATGAGGAAGAGATAAGGCTGATTTCAGCCCGGAAGGCAACTGCAAAAGAGCGGAGGGTTTATGAGGAAAAAGAATGAGATGCTGGAGGAATATGATTTCAGCAAAGGAAAACGCGGGCCGGTTATCCCCAATAAAGGCAAGACCAGAATCACGATATTCATCGATTCGGATATACTGGGGTGGTTTAGGGATGAAGCTGAGCGTGAAGGCCGAGGATACCAAACAGCGATCAACCAGGCCTTGCGCGATTATATCAAACAGGATAAGCGTCCAATTCAGGATATTGTTAAAGAGGCGGTAAGAAAGGAACTTCGAGTGCTTAAAAAAGCCAGCTAATCTCCTTGGGCCTCGCGCCATGCTCTTTGCGACACGAATCACGGACACGCGACACGAATCACGGGCACGGTTTTAATGAGAAATGGCGCAGGATCGGTTGGAA